>NZ_RAWE01000500.1 GCF_003611695.1 Corallococcus carmarthensis
GGCATAGTAGGTGCGCATCAGGTCGAGATGCATGATCTCGGGCGAACGCAGACCCTTCACCATGCCGACGGCGACCGGAAAGAAGGAGAGGTAGGTGGAGATCAGCGCCTTCGAGACGAGGCGGGAGGCGTCGGAATCGAGATTGAGGAGATGTGCAACGGCATTGTCGCCGGTCAGCACGTTATAAGAGATGATGACGATCATCGGCGCGATGGCGAGGATCGGTATGGTCTGGCTCGCCACCAGCCAGGGCATCAGCGAGCGGTCCATGGCGCGGTTATGGACGATCAATACGGCGAGAAGGATGCCGAGCAGCATGCCGAAGCCGAATCCGAGCAGAGTGGAGGAGAGCGTTACCCAGCTGTGATAGACGAGGCTGCGGTTGCTCGAAAGGCTGCGCAGGAAGGTGTTCTCGTAGAC
>NZ_RAWE01000501.1 GCF_003611695.1 Corallococcus carmarthensis
CATCTATAATAGCCATATAGTTTTGCTCACTACCATAACCTGCATCAGCTACAATATACTCAGGTAAATAACCGAAGGTATTTTGAATCATTGTTAAAAATGGAATTAAAGTTCTAGTATCTGTCGGGTTTTGAAATAGGTCATAGGATAAAACAAATTGAGAATTTGTCGCTATTTGTAAATTGTATCCTGGCTTAAGTTGGCCATTTTTCATATGGTCTTCCTTCATTCTCATAAAAGTTGCATCATGATCAGTTTTAGAAAAGCTATTTCTATCTTTAAGAATCGATTTTTGTTCTTCATATTTACTTTTTCTTTCGGAATAATCATCAAATTTCTTTTTGAACTTCTTAATCTCAGTTCTTTTTTTACGGGTCTGTTTTCTAATTTGAGTACAATCTTCGTTCTCAATAGAAT
>NZ_RAWE01000502.1 GCF_003611695.1 Corallococcus carmarthensis
CTGATGTTCTCGATCGTGAGCAGCGTCATTGGCCGGCGGTCCGTTTCGATTGGGTATAGAGCATCAGGGTGAGCGGCAGCGACAGCACGACCATCATGAAGGCGTAAGGGGCGGCCGAGACATAGTCTATCTCGCTGGTCAGCGACCAGAATTTCGTCGCCAGCGTATCCACGCCATTGGGCGACAGCATCAATGTTGCCGTGAGTTCATTGGTGATGCCGAGTGCGGCCAGCGCGACGCTGGCGGCCGCTCCGGGTGCGGCAAGCCGCATGGTGATCTGCCGCAACGCCTGGCCTGGGGTGCGGCCGAGGCCCATCGCGGCGCGCTCCAGCTCCACCGGGGCCTGGGCGATGCTGGCGCGCAGCCCGACCATGGCCCGCGGCAGGAAAAGCATCACATAGGCGACGAGCAG
>NZ_RAWE01000503.1 GCF_003611695.1 Corallococcus carmarthensis
AAAATACTATCCGCCCAGAATTGGATGATCTTCCAAGCATTTTAGAAAAATTTGCTGTAAAGAATACTTATGCTTAATAAAAAAACCCGCTCTTAAGCGGGTTTTCTTTTGAAATTAAATCAGATCAACCAATCAACTTCTTCATCAATTCATTGACTTGCGCAGGGTTGGCTTTACCCTTAGACGCTTTCATCACTTGACCAACAAGACCATTGAAAGCTTTCTCTTTACCAGATTTAAACTCTTCAACCATCTTCTCATTGGCAGCAAGAACGTCTTTAATAATCGCTTCAATCGCACCTGTATCAGTTTCCTGCTTCAAGCCTTTTTCCACAATAATTTCGTCCGCAGTTTTGCCTTCATCCCACATAAAGCCGAATACTTGCTTCGCAATCTTACCGCTAATGGTGT
>NZ_RAWE01000504.1 GCF_003611695.1 Corallococcus carmarthensis
GGTCAACGCCGGTGATCATTTCTGTAACCGGGTGTTCTACCTGAATACGGGTGTTCATTTCGATGAAATAGAACTCGCCGTTTTCGAACAGGAACTCGAAAGTACCTGCACCGCGATAGCCGATATCAACACACGCTTTAGCGCAACGTTCGCCGATGTAGCGACGCAGTTCCGGGGTAATGCCCGGTGCTGGCGCTTCTTCGACCACTTTCTGGTGGCGGCGTTGCATGGAGCAGTCACGTTCCGCCAGATAGATAGCGTTGCCCTGACCGTCAGCCAGTACCTGAATCTCGACGTGGCGAGGATTTTCCAGGTATTTCTCCATGTAAACCATATCGTTGCTGAAAGCAGCTTTCGCTTCCGCACGGGTCATGGAGATGGATTGTGCCAGTTCAGCGTCGCCGCGCAC
>NZ_RAWE01000505.1 GCF_003611695.1 Corallococcus carmarthensis
CTCCCAGAACCGTGCGGGCAGCAGATAGAACGCCGCCGCCGGTGCCGTTTGCGCCTGCCAGCCTGCCCACGCCAGCGACAGCAGGGTCAACACCGGCAACAGCCAACGCGACCATGGCCAGCGCTCACGCCCACGCAACCACACGAAGAACAGCAGCGGGAAGACCAGGTAGAACTGCTCCTCCACGCCCAGCGTCCAGGTGTGCAGGAAAGGGTTCAGTTCCACGCCGGGTGAGAAGTAATCGTCCTGCTGACCCGCCAGCACGATGTTGCTGAAGCCGATCAGCGCGGCCCAGCCGGTCTGGTCGAACTGCTCGTTGCGCCACGCGCGGGGAATGAACAGCGCCGACAGCACAAAGGTCGCCATCAGCATCACCAGCAGCGCCGGCAACAAGCGCAGCACGCGGCG
>NZ_RAWE01000506.1 GCF_003611695.1 Corallococcus carmarthensis
AGCGAGGGCGTCGCCTTGATGCTGTCGCGCGCTGTCTCCGGTCTTTCGATCGCCTGTTTCAGCATCGACACCAGCCGCGACTTGCCGGCGCCGTTGAGGCCGAGCAGCACGATGCGGTCGCCCTGGCAGATGAACTGCCGGCCGGCCTTGAACAGCGGCGTTCCATCGGGCGTCGTCACCACCGCATCCTCCAACGTCACCAGCACCTTGGCATGGGTGCCGCGGTTGGCGAGCCGGATCGCCCCGGCCGAGCGCTCCAGATGCGCCGGTTTTGCCGCGTCCTCCAGCTTCTCCGCCCGTTGCCTGAGCTGCTTCGTCTTGACGACGAGCAGGTCGCTGCCGGAATTGATGCCGATATTGTTGAGCTTCGCCGCCTGCTTGCGCAGTTGCTCCGCCACCTTC
>NZ_RAWE01000507.1 GCF_003611695.1 Corallococcus carmarthensis
TCACCACGGTGTAATCGACCTTGCGCCCGGACGGCTCCTTCTCGAGCTCGGCGAGCTTTGCCGAGGTCGGGTTCGCCTCCTTGCGGCGGCTGAGAACCACCTGCACCGTCCCTGTCGGCGAGGTCCATTTCGAGCCATTGGCGTCGCTTGCCTGCTGCGGCACCAGCTTGCCGGGAATGCCGAGCCGGGCGCCGCTGGTCGGCTCCGTCACGATCTTCCAGCCGACGCTCTCCTGCTTCTTTCGCGCCGTCTCGGCGAGCGCGGCGCGCTCCTGCGGATTGAGCACGCCAGTCGGCTTGCCGCCCTTGGTCTTCTGGTATTCCTTGATGGCGTTGACCATGCGCTCGCTGACGTCGCCGGTGATGGCGCCGTTATACTGGCCGACCCAGGCGAGGTCGGAC
>NZ_RAWE01000508.1 GCF_003611695.1 Corallococcus carmarthensis
GGTGCGCGATGTTGTATTCGTTTTGCACACAGACCATTTCGGCAATCTTGCGCGCCTCTGCAACCTGCGTCGGTGTGACGTTGCTCAGGCCAATATGTTTTACCAGGCCTTGTTGTTGCATCTCTGCCAGCACGGTCAGGCTGGCCTCAATCGATCCTTCCGCTGGGCCATGACCATCTCCCATCATAACGCGCAGGTTAACCACATCCAGTACGTCCAGGCCGAGATTACGTAGATTATCGTGCACCGCTTTTTGCAACTCTGCCGGAGAAAAGGCGTGCAACCAGGAAGCGTCCTCTCCACGCCGCGCACCAATTTTAGTGACAATTGTCAGGTCGTCAGAGTAAGGATAAAGCGCTTCGCGGATAATCTGATTGGTGACGTGCGGACCATAAAAG
>NZ_RAWE01000509.1 GCF_003611695.1 Corallococcus carmarthensis
CCTCGTCCCCGTCGCCGCCGCTCCAGCGGAGCCGGAACCCCTGTCCCTCGGGCCCGAGGACATCATCCTCACCGCGGAGCCCGAACCCGCCGCCCCGTCGAACTCCTGGGCGGACTCCATCCCCGCGTCCCCCCGCGACGCCCTGGAACTGCCCGCCAGCGACAACACCGCCGCCCTGAGCGAGGCCCGCAAGCGCGCTCAGGCCGCCCTGCTCCAGGACATGGCCGAGGCCCTGCGCCGCTCCGCCTCCGTGCCCCTGGACCCCTGGCTCACCGAGGAGTCCTCGCGCTTCCCCGTCGCGCCGCCGCCGGAAGCCGACCTGCCCCTCCTGGAGGTGGAGCCGGAGAGCTGGGGCGACATCGTCCCCGCCGCCGCGCCCCTTCCCGACACCCGCGCCC
>NZ_RAWE01000050.1 GCF_003611695.1 Corallococcus carmarthensis
CGCCCCCGGTGGGCCCGGTGGAGACGGGGCTCCTGGCCCAGCTGGCCCCCGCCGTGGTGCCCCAGGTGCACTGGCTGCCCGGAGGCGGGGCGGTGCGGATCCTCGAAGGGGGTCCCCCAGAGGGAGCGCACTCCACGGTCGTCTTCCTCCACGGGCGTGGGAACGCGGCGACCCACTGGTTTCCGTACCTGACGGCCCTGGCCCGGCACCACCGGGTGCTGGCCCTGGACCTGCCCGGCTTCGGACAGTCCACCCCGGCGGACGTGCCCGTGCGGTCGGCGGAGGACGCGGTCCGCTTCTTCACGGGGCCGGTGGAGGAGGCCCTGGGGATGCTGGCGCCGGGGCCGGTGTCGGTGGTCGGCCACTCGCTGGGCGGACTGGTGGCGCTGGAGCTGGCGCTGCGCGGCACGGTGCCGGTGAAGCGGCTGGCGCTGGTGGACGCGATGGGGTTGGGGCCGGAAATGCCACGGGCCTCGCGCCTCTTCTTCCGCGCGGGGCCGGAGCGGCTGGCGCGCAACCTGGGGCCCTGGGCGATGGCGCGGATGCTGCCGCCTCCCCCCACGCCGCTGGGGGAGAAGCTGGGACAGCTGGGCTACGAGCTGTTGAGCGTGCCCGGAGGCAGGCCCGAAGCGGCGCAGGCCTTCAACGCGCTGGTGCCGCTGACGGGTCCGGTGTTCCACCGCCGCGAGCGGCTGGGCGAGGTGAAGGTCCCCGTGCTGCTCATCTGGGGTGAGCAGGACGAGACGCTGCCCGTCTCCCTGGCGGACGAGGCCGCGCGAGGGCTTGCCCAGGCCCGCGTCCTGCGCGTGACTTGCGGACACAGTCCGCAGTTGGAGCATCCCGAGCGCGTGCTCCCCGAGCTGAAGGCCTTCCTGGGCGAGGAGCCCTCCGGCCATTGAGCGGGCGCGGCGTCCCCGGCGTCACCCGAACCGGGTACAGTCCGCCGCCGTGCCGAAAGACTTCCTCGACTTGGAGGCGACACCAGAGCGGCTGCACGCGCTGGCGGACGCCGGAATCCTGAGCCCGGACGCGTACGGGCGAGCGCTGCACCTGGCGGTCGCCACGCCGTCGCGGCCCGCGTGGCGCGCGTTCCTGTCCACGACGTTGATGGCCCTGGGCTCGCTGCTGGTGCTGGCGGGCGTGGTGTACTTCTTCGCCTTCAACTGGGCGGAGCTGGGGCGCTTCTCGAAGCTGGGCCTCGTCTCGCTGGGCATCGCCGGGGCGGCGGTGGGCGCGTGGCGGCTGGGCGACAGGCCCGCGGGGCAGTTCGCGCTGCTCGCGGCCGCGGTGCTCGTGGGCCCGCTGCTCGCCGTGTACGGGCAGGCGTACCAGACGGGCGCGGACCCGTATGAGCTGTTCATCGGCTGGGGCGTGCTCATCCTGCCGTGGGTGGCGCTGGCGCGCTTCACGCCGCTGTGGATGCTCCAGGTCGTGCTCGTCAACACGGGCGTCATCCTCTTCTGGGGCCAGCGCATGGGGAGCTCCTATTCGCGCGACTCGGTGCTGGCGCTGTTGCTGGGGCTGATCAACGGCTTCGCCTGGGCCACCTACGAGCACTTCGCCAACAGGAAGGTGTCCTGGCTCCAGGGGAGGTGGATGCCGCGCGTGCTGTCGCTCATGACGCTGATGCCGCTGGTGGGGCTGGGCATCCTGTTCATCGTGGACAACCGTGGGCACTCGCTCACCGGAGGCGTGTCCCTGCTGCTGACGCTGGGCGCGATGGTGGCCATCTACGCGCTGCACCGGCACCTGCACGGCGAGCTGTTCCTGCTCACCGTGGGCGCGCTGTGCGTCATCACGCTCGTCACCACGGCGGTGGGCTACTTCCTCATCGAGGTGACGCGCGCCGAGGAGCTGACCCTCTTCATCCTGCCCCTGCTGCTCATTGGCGAGGTGGGGCTGGCCGTGTTCTGGCTGCGCCACGAGTCGCAGGTCACGGGCGTTTCGGAGGAGACCTGATCATGGCCCTGCGACCGACAATTCAAGACGTGCTGGCGGGGCTCAAGGCCGAAGGCCATGTGGACGCCGAGGTGGACGCGCGCGCCCGCACCACCCTGGAGATCCGGCAGAAGGCCGTGGGCGCCTCGCCCTGGTTCGTGAAGGCGCTGGCAGGAGTGGGCGCGTGGATGTCCGCCGCCCTCATGCTCAGCTTCTTCGCCTGCGTGGGCCTGTGGAAGGAGGAGGCGGCGCTCACCGGCCTGGGGCTCGCGCTGGCGGTGGCGTCGGTGTTCCTGCGCCGGAGCACCCGGGGGCCCTTCATGGAGCAGCTCGCCCTGGCCTTGTGCATGGCGGGCGTGGGCGCGTTCCTGGCGGGACTGGGAGCCATGGACCAGGGCACCATCACCCTCGCGTTCACGGGGATGGTGGTGTCCCTCGCGCTGCTCGCCGTGTTCCCGGACCTCATCCTCTACTTCCTCGCGACGGTGGGGATCTGCGTGTCCGTTGGCGTGCTGGCGCTGGAGACGGTCGGTGGCTCGGGCGTGGACGTGTGGATGCTCGTGTGCGCGGCGGCGCTCGCGGGCATCCTGCTCTTCGAGCCCCGGTTGCGGCGCGGGCAGCTGGGCGCGCGCGTGGGCCCCATCGCCTTCGCGCTCGCGTGCGCGGTCCCCGGGTGGTTGCTGTTCCGCAGCTTCGAGAACTCCCAGGAGGGCTTCCACTACGTCTTCCGCTTCGAAAGTGAGTTCGTGCCAAGCGCGTACCTCTCCCTCGCGCTGGCGCTCCTCGCGCTGGGAACGGGGTGGCGGGTGCTGCGTGAGATGGGCCTGGAGCATGAGAAGCGCGTCTGGATTCCAGCGGCCTGCGCCCTCGTGCTGCTCACGGTGATGACGCTGAACACGCCCGGCGTGCTCGTGGCGGCGCTGATGCTGACGCTCGGCTTCCACCGCCGCAGCCGCGTGATGCTGGGGCTGGCGGTGGCGTTCCTGCTGACGTTCGGCGCGTACTACTACTACGACCTCCACATCACGCTGCTGGCCAAGGCGCTCGCGCTCGCGGGCAGCGGGCTGGTGCTGCTGGGCGTGCGGCAGTTCTTCCTGCGGCGTGAATCCGCCGTGCTCGCGGAGGCCCGATGAAACGCGGCGCCGTCATCTTCGGAGGGCTTGGGCTGGTGTTCGCCGCGCTCGCCTTCCTCGTC
Source organism: Corallococcus carmarthensis (assembly GCF_003611695.1). Taxonomy (GTDB): domain Bacteria; phylum Myxococcota; class Myxococcia; order Myxococcales; family Myxococcaceae; genus Corallococcus; species Corallococcus carmarthensis. Next base: position 3,134 of record NZ_RAWE01000050.1, read on the forward strand.
GTGCAGAAGGAGACCGTGCTGAAGCGGGGGCAGCCGGTGTTGCTCCGGCTTGCCCCGGTGGATCCGCGCTCGCTCATCCAGGGCGACTACATGGTGCTCGACTACGCCATCAACCAGGGCTGGCGCGAGGGCCGCGAGCAGCCCCAGGAGGACGGCAACGTGGTGGTGCGCCTGGACGAGCACGACGTCGGGGAGTTCGTGCGCTACGAACCGCCGGGCACCGCGCTCGCGCCCGGCGAGGTGCGCGTGCGCTTCCGCATCCGCAACTCGCAGATGCGCCTGGGCGCGGAGGCCTTCTTCTTCCAGGAAGGCCACGCGGAGCGCTACGCGAAGGCGCGCTTCGGCGAGCTGCGCGTGATGGACAACGGCACCAGCGTGCTCGTGGGCCTGCGCGACGAGAACTACCAGCCGCTGGGCAGCGCTCTCCAGTGACGGCCGCGCCCCGGTCTCCCGGGGCGCAGTGCCTCAGTCCGCGTCCTCGTTCTCCAGCAGGTCGGAGAAGGGCGAGCCGTCCTCGCCCAGCGCCTTGTAGAGGCCGTCCACCTTCTCCAGCTCGCGCTTGAGCGCCTTGTGGTGGTTGCGGTTCTTCACCAGGCTCTCGCGGCCCAGCAGGCGGAAGGCCTCGTCGCGCCCCACCTGGCGGATGGCCATGCCCAGCACCAGCCCGCGGAAGCCGTCCGCGTAGTCCAGGTCCAGCGGCGAGCCGCGCCTGCGCGCCTCGCTGACGAACGCCTGCGCCGCGGCCCGCATCGCCTCCGGCAGCGGACGGCCGCCCGGGGCCTGCTCGTAGCCCAGCGCCTGCGACACGTGCTTCTCCTGCAACACGAGGTCGCCGGTGCTGCCCGCGTGCTCCACCATCGCCAGCGAGTAGGCGCGCCGCACGATGTTGTCGAGCTGCCGCAGGTTGCCCGGCCAGGTGCTGGTGGTGAGCAGGTGCTCCGCCTCCGGCGCCAGGCGCGCGGAGCCCTCCGGCAGCCGCTCGCGGTGACGGCGGTTCACCATGTACCGCGCCCAGAGGGGAATCTCGTCCTGCCGGTCCTGCAGGGGCGGCATGCGCACCGGCAGCACGTTCACGCGGTAGTACAGGTCCTCGCGGAAGCGTCCGGCGCGCACCTGCGCGTGCAGGTCCGCGTTGGTGCCGATGATGAAGCGCACGTCCGCGAGCTTCTCGCCGGTGCCCTCGCCCAGCGGCCGGTAGCTGCGCGACTCCAACAGGTGCAGCAGGCCCGCCTGCGCCTTCAGCGACAACTTGTCGATTTCGTCGATGAACAGCGTGCCGCCGTCCGAGCGGGCCACCACGCCCGGCGCGTCGCGCACCGCGCCGGTGAACGCGCCCTTCTTCCAGCCGAAGAGCTCCGCCATCTGGAGGTCTTCCGGCACCGTCACCAGGTCCAGCGTCTCGAAGGGCTTGCCCCTGCGGCCGGAGCGCTCATGGCACCAGCGCGCCAGGCGCGACTTGCCCGCGCCCGTGGCGCCGCTCACGAGGATGGTTTCGTCCTGGAGGGCGAACACGCGCAGGATGGGCAACAGCTCCGCCATGGAGCGGCCCACCACGGGGAGGAACTCGTCCACCTCCGGCGTGGCCACCGGCCGCTGCGGCAGCGCGGTGAGGTACGGCGCGGCGATGTCCGTGAGCAGCTGGAGCAGGTCCCCGGCGTCGCGCCAGACGAACTCCTGCCCCATGGCGGCCAGACAGTCCGCCTCCAGCGAAATCATGCCCTCCATGCCCGAGGGCGTGCGCAGGGGCAGCACGCAGACGTGCGTCGCGTGGCGGCCCAGGAAGCGCTGCTTGCTCTCGTTGCTGTGGAAGCCCGCGAGGCCCGGGTCGCCCGTCACCGGCGCGTCCGGGGCGTGCGGCTGCACCGTGCCGATGTTCACATCGATGGACACCGCGCACCGGTGCTCCACCACCGCGCGCCAGGCCGTGGCGGAGGTGAAGAAGGGCGTCCCGACGCCCGCGTCCGTCACCTCGCGCGCGCCCACGTCCAACGCCGCCAGCCGCCGGTACGCCTCGCCGGGACGCAGGTGGACGATGCCGCGCAGGACCCGGGCCCGGCCCGCGTAGCGGCTTGCGGCCACCGCGGCGTCCGCCACGGCCAGCATGCGACGCAACGTCGCCGCCGCCGCGGTCTCGAAGTCCCTGGAATCCCGAAGCGCGGCCATGAGCCGCGCCAACTCGTCTTGCATCCCCACGCCTCCCGTACGGAAGCCGCGCCACCGCCGACCGGCGCAGCCGTCCAGAAACCAGACGCGGACTCTATCGGAGATGACGGGGAGGTGCGGATTCAGATGGAGAGCGCGGAAGGAGCGGCCCCTCCTTCCGCGCTCCGGATGCATCTGGATGCGGTACACGCCGTTGCCGGCGTATGGCCAGACGCTATTGCGGATGCCGTGCCAGGAAAGAAGCCCAGTGATTTCGCGGAGTCACGAAGAGCACGCCTCCAAGTTGCGTCCTACTGGAACGCAGGCGCGTCCGGACGGAACGCAAAACCCGTCTCGTTTGAGCTCCAATGCCTGACGGACGACCTCCCGGACAGGCAGACGTCCGGGTCATTCCATACCAGTCAGGGAGAAGTGGGGCAGGCTCCAGCCGCGCCAGACGCTGACCATGCGCAGCGCGAAGCAGGCCGCGCCGCCCACCAGGGCCATGGTGCGCGAGGGCAAGCCCAGGCGCTGGCCGGCCACCATGACGAGTGCCCCGGCGAGCGCCGCCACGGCGTAGATGTCCGCGCGCAGCACGGTGGGCACGTGGTTGAGGAAGAGGTCGCGCAGGGTGCCGCCGCCGGAGCCGGTGATGGCGGCCATGAGCACGGCCATCAACGGACGCAGGCCGAAGTCCAACGCCTTGCGGGCCCCTGCGATGGCGAAGAGGGACAGCCCGGCGGCATCCAGCGTGACGAGCAGCAGCGGCGGCACGTACGTCACGAAGCGGTGGAGGAAGAGCACCGTCGCGCCGCCCGCGAAGGCGACCATCGCGTAGCGCTCGTCCCGGATGGAATTGGGAGGCGTCGCGCCGATGAGCAGGTCGCGGAGGATGCCGCCGCCCAACGCCGTGGCGAACGACAGGACCATGATGCCCAGTGGGTCCAACCCGCCCGCGATGGCCGCGATGGCGCCCTCCACCGCGAAGACGTAGGTGCCGGCGAAGTCGAGCCCCAGCAACAGCCGCGCCTCGCGGCCGTCGAGGAGCGCCTGCGTCCCTGCCACCGCGGAGGGTTCCATCCCGGCGACGCTAGCACCCGCGTCCCGGAGGCCCACGTCACGGCGCGGGCGCTCCATCCACCGAACGACACCGCGGCAGCGCGTGCGGCGTCAGACCTTGGAGCCGGCGTCCGGCTTGAGGACGAAGACGCGGTCCAGGCGCGGGCTGCCGCGTCCCACGGGCGAGTCCAGGTCGTAGTCGAAGTCGAACGTGGCCGCGACGCGGAGGCCGGACTTGCGGAACAGCCGCTTCACCTGGGCCTCGTCGTACGTGCGGAAGTACCACGTCGTCTCGATGAGCCAGTCCTTGCCGGGTCCGGTGACGCGCAGCCGGTTGCGCATGGGCGAGCGGCGCAGGCGCTGCTCCGGCAGGCCCTCGTGCGTGTTGCACACGACCTTGTCCTGGCCCACCTGCCCCACCCAGCGCTCGTGCTCCGGGCCCGAGCGCGCGTAGTCGGTGAGGTGGAAGCCCAGCACGTAGATGCCGTCCGGATTGAGCAGGCGGCGGGTGCCCGTGAGGTGCTCCACCGCGGCCTTCTCGCTGTCCAGGTAGCGGAAGGTGGAGACCAGCGTGTGCGCCAGGTCCACGCGGCCCTCCAGCGCCGGGTCGAAGAAGTCCTCCATGCGCGCCTGGGACAGCTTCACGCGGCGGCGCTCGGCGGGGGACAGCCGCTTGCGCGCGTGCGCGAGCATGGCCTCCGACAAGTCGTAGCCCGCGACCTTCAGCCCCCGGCCCGCGGCCTCCTCCACCAGCCGGCCCGCGCCGCACGCGGGCTCCAGCCACTGATTGCCGCCGGTGCCGTAGCGCCGGCTCAGCACCTGGAGGAAGTCCGCCTCGCGCACGGTGTCCGTGCCGAAGATGGCCTCGTAGTACTCCGGGTGCTCGTACCAGTCCTTGCGTCGTTCCATGGTGTCTTCAGTGGTCCGTGTGGCCCAGGAGCCGCGCGAGCACGAACATCACCAGCAACCCGGCTGCCAATGCCACCAGGTTGCGGCCGGGCTTGTCCCTGCCGTGCTTGTTCACGTGCGGCAGCAGGTCCGACACGGCGATGTAGAGGAAGGTGCCCGCGGAGAAGGCCAGCGCCTTGGGCGCCAGGGACTGGAAGCTCAGCACCGCGTCGAAGCCGAAGTAGAGCACCGCGCCCACCGGCACCATCAGGCCGTACAGCGCGGTGTACGCCAGGATGGTGCCGCGCTTCTTGCCCTCCGCCTGGAGGATGGACGCGAGCGACAGCGACGAGGGCACCTTGTGCGCGGTGATGGCCAGGAGCGCCATGGCGCCCACGCCCTCCTTCACGGAGGAGCCCAGCGCGATGCCGTCGAAGAGCGTGTGCGTGGACAGGCCCAGGAACGCGCTGAAGCCCAGCGCGTGGCCGTGCACGTGCTCCGCGCAGTCCGGCGGCTCTTCACAGGCGTGGGCGACGAGGTAGCGCTCCAGCACCAGCACGAAGAGGAACCCCATGGGCACGAGCGCGAAGGCCCACCAGCCGCCGCCTTCGTACGCTTCCGGGAGCATGTGGAAGAAGGCCGCGCCGAACATCACGCCCGCCGCGAAGGCCAGGAACGTCACGAGCCGCGTGGACCGGTCATTGAAAATGACCACCCCCGCGCCGGCCAACGCGCTCACCACGACGATGAAGGAGTAGAGGACGACTTCGGCCACGACCGGCGACATGGGGCGCGCACCCTACTCCCAAAACGACGCCGTCAGTAGCTTCGCACCACCAGCACCTCCACCCGCCCCGGCTTCACCTCCACCAGGTGCGTGCTGGGCCGACCCGGTGCATCCACCTGGACGGTGTGTTTTCCCGGAGGAAGCCGGAAGCGCGCCACCTGGAACTCCGCCGGCAGTGAAAGCCAGGAGCGCAGGTCGGGCTGGTTGCCCGCGTTGAGCACCAGGAAGGTGAGCACGCCCAGCTCCTTGCTCTTCGTCAGCGCGCCCACGCCCGCCGCCACGCCCGCCTTGGCCACCGCGCCCGCGAGCTGCTTCGCCAGCATGCGGCCAATGCGGTCGTTGAGGTGCACCTGGGCCACGCGCGACAGCGACGTCACCGTCACCGCCCGCTCCGCCTGGCCCTCCACCGACACGCGCACTGGCGGTGTGCCGCCGCGGTCCCGGTACACGGGCACCTCAATCAGGTCCCCGGAGTCACCGTAGTCGCGCGACGCGCGCTGCTTCTCCGGCGACAGGCCCGCCTCCACCACCACGACGAGCTGGCCGTCACCGGGGCCCATCGGGTCATGCGCCACGTCCGGGAACTTCTGGGACAGGGTGTCGTAGGCGTCATCGCGGCCCGTCTTCTTCGCCAGCCGCAAGAGCGGCTCCACCAGCCCGTCCAGCCGGGGCTCCAGCTCGTACGCCTTCATGTAGTCGATGAAGGCGGAGTCCCAGTCGTGCTGGTCCTCGTACAGCACGCCGCCCAGGTAGCGGGCGATGGCGAGCTGCTGGTAGGGCTTCTTCTCCTCGATGATCATCTTCTCGATGCGCTCGTTGACGCGGCGGGCCTCCACGAGCGCGTCCTCGTCCCGGCCCAGCTCCGTGTAGTTGAGCGCCTGGAGGACGGAGATCATCAGCTTCTCGAAGTCCTCCCCCCGGTAGGCGCGGCGCCGCTCGTTGCTGAGCAGCACCCCGGCCTCTTCACTCACGGAGGTGATGTCCAGCTGCGAGCTGAGGTCATCCGCCTGGGCCAGCACCTTCGTGCTCTCCTCCCACTGCCCGGACGCGTGCAGCACCATGCCCTTGTCCAACAGCAACAGGAGCTGGTCGCGCTCCGGCGCTTCCTTCTGCTCGTCGTCCAGCTCGCGCAGGGCGCGCGGATAGTCGGAGGACTGGTACGCGGAGCGCGCGGAGGCCGTGCGCGCCACGTAGTCACTGGCGCATCCGGTGCCGACGCCCAAGGCGCTCAAGGCCAGGATGAACAACAGGCCCCAACGCCCCCCCGCCGGAGAGGCGGAGATGCGCGGGGCCTGGGATGCGATGTCGGAGAGGTTGGACACGGCGGACGGCTACCAGCTCACGCCCTGCTTCTCGAACTTCTTGCGGATCTGCTTCTCGTCCGTCCACGCCAGCGTTCCGGTGCGCACGTCGTTCAGCTTCGCCGTCATCTTGTAATAGACGAGCTTGTCGCGGCCGACCTCCTGGATGATGGACGCGAGGTCGCCCGTCATCAGGAAGTCCACCGACGCCTGCTGGCCCGGGGCCTTGGCGGCGTTCGGGTTCACGTAGCCGGACTGCTGGTACTCGTACTCCTCCGCGATGTCCTGGCGCGCGGCCTGGTCCACCAGCGCGAAGCGGCCCGTCTGGGCGAGCGCCGTTTGAATCTTGTCCGCCAGCGAGCGCATGTCGATGTGCTCACTGGTGCTGTTGCGCAGCTTGCCCACGAGGACGATGGGCAGGGGCTGGCCCTGCGGCGGGGCCTGCACGAAGCGCGGGGAGCTGGCGAGCGACTCGGCCATCTTCTTCGCGATGAGCTGCAGGTCGTTTTCGTTGAAGCGGTCCCCCAGCATCTCGATGGTGTTGGGGTCTTCGTAGGTACCGCGCGTGAAGGCGCGGGGGCCTCCGCAGCCGGCGAGCGACACGGCGACGAGGGCGGACAGCAACAGGCGGCGGGTGTTCATGGTCGGGTCGACTCCTAGTTCCATTCGCATTCGAAGCGGCTGCCTTCGAAGTTCCACTTGTAGGCAAGCACCGCGTCGCGGCGGTAGCCGGCCGTCAGCCGGCAGAGGCTCTGCAACGAGGCGCGCGGATAGTCGAAGCTGTACGTCTGCGCCTTCGCGCGCTCCTGCGGGGTGAGCTGCGAGGGGTGCGTGAGCGTGGGGCTGGCGCTGGCGGCCACCATCACGCGGTGCGCGCCGTACGTCTTGAGCGGCACGTGGCCCGCGAGCTGGATGCGGCGCACCGTGCGCGCCACCATGATGTCGCTGCGGTCCACCATGGTCTCGTGGCTGTTGCGGCGCTGCAGCAGCTCCGGGAGGTTCGCGGAGAACACGCGGGTGATGTCCCCGTCGTCCACGAAGAAGTAGAGGAACGCCTCGCGCGCGGTGCGGCTCTCGCCGGTGAAGTCCAGCGTCACCAGGATGTCCAGCTGCCGGTTGGGCGCCAGGCCATGCCGCGACACCGCCGCCAGCACCGTCTTGTCCACGCCCGCCTTCTTCAGGCGGATGAGGCCGTCCGCGCTCGCGTCGCAGGCGCAGCGGCGCTCTTCGATCATCTTCACCAGCTGCGCGGGCTCGAAGCCGGCCTGGGACAGCTTGGTCAGCTCCTCGTCGGTGAGCGGGAGCTGATCCGAGCGCTCATAGATGCGCGGCAGCTGGTTCGGGTCCCACTGGATGATGTTGTAGGTCTGCACATCCCCCGACGGGAACGGCAGTGACACGGACGGCGCCGCGGCGCGGGGCGCCTGGGCCGTGGTCAACGCGACAGCTGCGGCGAGCAATTGAGCGATCATGGCGTGCAGTTAGAACCGGTAGCCGACGTTCATGAACAACCGGTTCGTCACTCCTCCTCCCCCGATGGGAATGTCCGGCGAGTAGTGCAGGCCCATGAGCACGCGGTCGCGGCGGTCCAGGAAGATCTCCGCGCCCACCTGCGGCGACAGGGCGAACCGCAGGCCCTCGCCCTCCGGGATGACGATGGCGCCCGCCTTGAGGCCGAGCGTGAAGGACAGCGGCCAGCCCCAGGTGCGGAAGGTGGGGCCCACGTTGCCGATGAAGCGCCCACCGTCGAACACGTATCCGGCGCTGGCGTCCAGCCGGTACCAGTCATCGCCCCAGAGGGACAGGGTGGCGCCCACGAACAGCGGCGGGCCTTCCGGCGCGCCCGCGGGGTTCTCCCGCGAGTTGATGGCCGCGCCCCAGTCGAACTGGAGCGACACACCCCGGCGGTTGTCGCCGTAGCCACCCTTGCCGTACTCCGACTCCTCGGGCCCGTCGGTGCGGCCCCGCTCCTGGGCGCTCGCGGTGAGCGGCGCGGCGACGGCCAGGAGCGCCAGGGCTCCGCACAACGTGACAGGACGCTTCATCTGATGAACTCCCCAGCGTGGGTGCGACTGCTCTTACGCGCGTCATACGCCGCGATGGGCGCCATATTCATCGTGTGGCGAGCGTCCGTGCAAGCGGCCGTTTTCCCAGGCGGCCCGGGGTCAGGCCCGGGGCTCCGGGGCGCCCTGCGTGGCGTCCAGGGTGTCCTTGGAGGGCGGGGCCACGGCGGGACGGGACTCGCTGCGCACCGTGGGCAGCCATTGGGGCCGGGTGCGGATGAAGAGCACCAGCCGCTCACGCACGAGGAAGCGCAGGTCCCCCAGCTTGTCGGAGTTGGCCGCGCTCACCAGCGCCCGCAGGGTGAGCGTCTTGTCCATCACGTCGAAGACGACCAGCGTCTTCACCCGGCCATCCCACAGGTGCTTGCCTTCGTGGGTGAGGATGCGGTCCAGCTCCGCGCGCAGCGCGTCGATGTCCGCCATGTAGTCCACCTGGAGGATGACCGTGCCCAGCATCTCCGGAGAGCCCTTGCTCCAGTTCTGGAACGGCTTGTCCAGGAACTGGGTGATGGGGATGACCATCCGGCGCTGGTCCCAGATGCGCAGCACGACGTACGTGAGGGTGATCTCCTCCACCGTGCCGAACTCGCCCTCCACCAGCACGTTGTCGCCAATGCTGACGGGCTGGGTGATGGACAGCTGGATGCCGGCGAGCAGCGTGGACAGGGACTTCTGCGCGGCGAGACCGATGGCGAGGCCGGCGATACCCGCGGAGGCGAGCAGCGATACGCCGACGTTGCGGACCACCTCGAACTGCATGAGCAACAGCGCGGCGGCGATGACGTAGGTGGCGACCTCGAACACCGCGCGAAGCACCGCCAGCTGCGTGCGCAGCGAACGGGCGCGCGGGTGGTTGCCCGTCTCGGAGGTGACGCGGCTCTGGACGAACGCCTCCGACACCCGGAGGAAGCGCAGGATGAACCACGCAACCGCGATGATGACGAGCGAGTAGCTCACCCGGTCGCTCAGCAGGCGCAGCTTGGGCGGCAGCAGCAGGAACGAGGTGCCCAGCGCCAGCAGGAGCGAGAAGAACGGCAGCCGCAGAGGGCCCCGGCCCGCGCTGACGAGCTGGTCATCCCAGGCGATGCGCGTCCAGCGCGCCACCCGCAGCGCGGCGGACAGGAGGAGCTTCTCGATGAGGTACGAGAAGATCCACGCGCCCAGCAGCGTCACGGCGAGCCCCAGCCACTGCCACAGCTCCAGCCCCAGCACCGTGCGCTCGAAGAAGACGGCGGGGAGCGTTTCGGTGAGCAGCGGGCCGTACTCCTCGAAGAGCGGGTCCACCATCTTCACCGTGGACTCCGCCAGCACCCAGGTGGGCGCGCCGTCCACGGTGATGCGCTGCAGCCGGATGGGGATGGAGTCGCCCTTGAGCGGGATGGCCCCCAGCGACACGAAGCGCGAGTTGGCGGACTCGCCTTCCGGCGTCTTCGGCAGGACGGACGTGTCCACCGACAGCTCGCGGTCCAGGACGAACTTCATCTTCCGCGCCAGCTGGGCGCCCTGCGCGGGCTGCTCGGCGGCCGGGAGGTGGTCCAGGTAGAGGTAGTGGGCGGCGCGGGCGTACTCCCCGCGATGCACCGCGTCCAGGAAGCCCTGCGCGGTGGCGCGCGGCGACGTGCGGTCGAGGTCCTGAGGGACCTCACCCAGCCCTCCGTTCAGAGCGAAGACAGGGAGGCCACCGAGGACGCACCCCAGGAGAACGAGGGCCACCAGGACCCGGGAGGCATGGCGCTTCATGGGCGCCTCCTTACTCCGTGTCCCTGTCGGTTGTCCGGGAAAGACGGTGGGTGATTCCGAGCCCGCCCGGCCGCTGGGAAGCCCGGGGTCGAAAACAGAAAAGCCGTGCCGGAACGCGACACGGGAAAGCATTGGTACGCCGCTGGGTGGTGGGCTAGAACCGACCCCCAAGGAAGGTCGCCGTGTCCGAAGAGAAGCGAAGAATCCTCCTCATTGACGACAGCGAGATCACCCTCGCCATGGAGAAGGCCGTCCTGGAGGCGCGGGGCTATGAGGTCGTGGCCACCTCCACGCTCATGGAGTTTGAGAAAACGCTTCAGAGCTGGCGGCCGGACCTCATCCTCACGGACATCCACATGCCCGAGGCGAAGGGCACGGACATCTGCCGCACGCTGAAGAACGAGTACAACACGCAGGACATCCCCATCGTGTTGTTCTCCAGCCTGCCGGACGACGAGCTGTCGAAGCTGGCCGAGCAGGTGGGCGCGGATGGCTCGCTCTCCAAGGTGAATGGCCTGGAGGCAATGGGCGAGAAGATCGACGAACTGGTGCAGAGCATCCTCTGGTGATGACGATGCGCGCGGCCGTCCTCGCGGTGCTCGTGAGCGCGCTTCTCACCGGATGCAGACGCCAGGAGCCGCGCCCGCTGGAGAGCGGCGACAGCAGCGCTCCCGGGCAGCAGACCTCCACCGCGACCACCCCCACCGCCGCTCCCCCGGGCGCGGTGCTGTTCATCTCCGCGGACACGCGTGGCTATCTGGGCCCCTGCGGTTGCAGCGAGAACATGCGCGGCGGCATTGGCCGGGCGGCGTTCCAGGTGCAGCAGGCGCGCAAGGGCGGCCAGCCGGTGCACTACATCGACGGCGGCAACAGCCTCTTCGGTGAGACGCACCTCAAGGCGGATCAGGTGCCGCAGGAGGAGCGCAAGGCGAAGGCGCTCGCGGATGCGTTCCGCACCATGGGCATCGCGGCGCGAGCCACGGGCGAATTGGACGACACGCGCGGCGCGGCGTTCCGCCAGGGCCTGGGCCTGCCGGAGGTTCCCGCGGGCGGGGTGAAGGTGCTGGACGCTGGGACGCGCAAGGTGGGCGTGGTGGCGGCGGCTTCCGGCGAAGCGCTGGTGAAGGCGAGCCAGCAGGCGCGCGAGCAGGGCGCGGACTTCGTGGTGGGCCTGTTGGACCAACCGCTGGAGGCCGCGCAGGCCGCCGCCGCGCTGCCGGGCCTGGCCGCGAACCTGGTGGTGGCCACGCACAGCGCTGGTGAGTTCTCCGCGGAGGAGAACCGGCTGGTGCGCTCCGACGTGCCGGCGGTGGCGGTGCAGAGCAAGGGGCGCTCGCTGTTGCGCGTGGACCTGACGTACGCGCCCGCGAAGGGGCCCTTCACGCTCCAGCGCTCGCAGGGGGACGTGGAGCGGGAGGTGGCGGCGCTGGAGCAGCGGCTGGCGCTCCTGGACAAGGAGATCTCCCATCCCGGCATCGACCCGAAGTTGAAGGCGCTGAAGCAGGGCAAGCGCGACGAGCTCGCGGCGCGCAAGCAGGGCTTCCTCACCGCGCCGCCCGCGCCCGCCACCGACGTCAACGGCTTCGCGCTGCGCTTCCTGCCGCTGGAGTCGAACCTGCCCACCGCGCCGGATGCGCAGGCCCTGGTGAAGGCGTACGACGCGGACGTGGGCCAGCTGAACCTCGCGTGGGCGAAGGCGCACGGCCAGGACTGCCCGCTGCCCGCGAAGGGCCAGGCGGGCTTCGTCGGCAGCGCGGTGTGCGCGGACTGCCACCCGGACGCGACCGCCGTGTGGGAACGCACGAAGCACCACCACGGCTGGGAGACGCTGGAGGAGGTGGGCAAGCAGCACCACCTCAACTGCGTGGGCTGTCACGTCACCGGCTGGCAGAAGCCCGGCGGCGTGTGCCGGCTGGACAAGGTGGCGGGGCGCGAGGCCGTGGGCTGCGAGAGCTGCCACGGTCCGGGCTCCCTGCACGCGGACGCGCCGAGCCCGGCCACCATCGTGGGCAAGCCGGGACAGGCCGTGTGCGTCACCTGCCACAACGCGGAGAACTCCCCGCACTTCGACTTCGCCACCTACCTGCCGCGCATCCTCGGTCCCGGCCATGGAGGAACGGGGAAGAGCGGGCAGGCAGGAGAGCCCCCGGCGAAATAGGGTCGCCTGCTCCTACTTTGGGTCCTTCCCCGGGGCACACCACGCGACTTGTTGTTTGACTGTCAAGAAAGCTGGCGAATACTGCGGCCTTCGCCTGCTTCTGGGCGACCTCGCCTGGCGTTCCCATGCCGCCTCTTTCGCTCCTCCTGCTTGCCCTGGCCTCGGTTCCCTCCTCGCAGGGCGTGGCGCCGACACCGGTGCCGCCGCCTGGCGTGCATGCGGTGCCCTCTCCGGAAGCCGCCCTGCTGACGGCGAATGGCAACCTGGCCACGCCTCCGGTTCCCATGGAGGAAGGCGAGGAGACGGAAGAGGTCGAGTCCGAGTCCGCCGAGCTGGAGGAGCTGCGCGCGCTGGAAGGCGCGACGCTGGACCCGGAAGCGAAGCCGAACGCGGAGATGATGCAGTCGCTGCGGCGGCTGGGCCTGACGAACCCGTTGCGGCTGCGAATGTTGGACGCGCTGGAAGAGCCCACCTTCCGCGAGGACGACACCGCCCCGCCGCTGGCGCGCATCACCGACCTGGCGAGCTTCGATATTTCGCAGGTGAAGGACCGCTACGACATCCCGGTGGACATGCAGCCGCGGGTGGCCGAGTACATCCAGTTCTTCCAGGGCCCCGGCCGCAAGTGGTTCCGCAAGTGGATGGCGCGCTCCACGCGCTACCTGCCGGTGATGCAGCCCATCCTGGAGGCGAAGGGCCTGCCCCGGGACACGGTGTACCTGGCGATGATTGAAAGCGGCTTCTCCGCGAACGCGTACTCGTGGGCGCACGCGGCCGGGCCGTGGCAGTTCATCTCCAGCACGGGCAAGCAGTACGGCCTCAAGCAGGACTTCTGGGTGGACGAGCGGCGCGACCCCATCAAGGCCACGCAAGCGGCGGCGGCGTACCTGAAGGACCTCTACGGCGAGCTGGGCCACTGGTACCTGGCGTGGGCGGGCTACAACACGGGCTCGTACCGGGTGCGCAAGATGGTGGAGCGCTACGGGACGAACGACTTCTGGGTGCTGGCGGAGGAGCGCGGGCTGGCGAAGGAGACGAAGCACTACGTGCCCAAGCTCATCGCCGCGGCGCTGGTGGCGAAGAACCCCACCGCGTTCGGCTTCTCCGAGGAGGAGTTCCAGTACGAGTCCACGCTGGAATACGACGAGGTGAAGCTCACGGACGCGACCGACCTGGACGTGGTGGCGCGCGCGGCCGGGGTGAGCGTGCTGGACGTGCAGGAGCTGAACCCGGAGCTGCGCCGCTGGTGCACGCCTCCGGCGACGGCCGCGAAGCCCTACGTGCTGAAGCTGCCGCGCGGCACCACGACGCTCTTCGCGGAGAACCTGCAGAAGCTGTCGCCCGCGGAGCGGCTGACGTTCCGGGTGCACACGGTGAAGCGCGGCGACACGCTGTCGCAGATCGCCGAAAAGTACGGCACGGCGCCGGAGGCCATCCTCCAGATGAACCGGCTGAAGAGCGCGCGGACGCTGAAGGTGCGCGCGGAGCTGGTGATTCCGGTGCCGGCGAATGGCCGGGGTGGCAGCGGTGACGCGGGCGGCGCCATCGCGACGAAGGTGGCGCAGGCGCGGCGCAGCGGCGTGGTGGCGACGCGGCCGGAGGACGAGGTCCCGGCGGGCACGCCCCGGGGCCCCGTGGCGGCGGGCCCGGTGAAGACGGAGAAGGTGGATGGCAAGACGCGCGTGACGTACGGCGTGCAGGAAGGCGACAGCCTGTGGCTCATCGCCAACCGCTTCCAGGTGTCGGTGGACGACCTGAAGAAGTGGAACAACCTGCCCCGCCGCAACCGCACGCTGTCGCTGGGCACGCTGCTGGCCGTGTGGCCGCCGGACTCCAAGGGCGCGGCGCCCGCGAAGGTGGAGGAGCGCGGCGGCACCATCGTGGTGGCCACCGCCGTGGCGGGACAGGCGCCCGTGGGCCCCAAGGGCAAGGTGCACACGCTGGCCGAGGGCGAGACGCTCTGGTCGGTGTCGCAGCGCTACAACGTGTCCGTCGAGGACATCATGAAGTGGAACCACATCAAGGACCACCGCACGGTCCCCACCGGCAAGCTGCTGTCGCTGAGCGCGCCGTAGCGGTACCCGGGCATGGCGCGACGGCCGGGACCTTGCAGTCCCCGGCGCCATGCTCGCATCCGCACTGCTTCGAGAGTCGCCGCTTCCTCTCCGTGAAACGCCCGACACGCGCGAACCCGCGCCTGTCCTGTCCGTCCTGCCCCGTGGAGTCGAACGTCCAGGGGACAGGACGGTCTTGGGGGCGAACTCGCTGACGCGCTTCAGCGGGCCCGGTCCGGGCGCGCTGAGCGTCAGCCTGGCACCCGGAACGGAGCGCCCAGGCGGCGTGCCCGAGGCAGCACGGGGGCTGTCCCTCGCGTCCCCGTCCGACGGGGTGTCCGCATTCGTGGAGCGCTCGCGCGACACCGTGACAGACACGGCGGCGACCGTGCTGGAGCATCCCCGCTTCACCGGCTCGCCGCAGCTCGCGGACGTGGCGTCCGGCGCGACGGTGCTGGGCGCGGGTGCACGGGGGGACGGACTTCGTGCGGTGCAGGGCGCGCTCATGGACATGGGGTTCGCGCTGTACGGCGGCGCGGACGGACGCTACGGCCCGGACACGGCCCGCGCGCTCCGCAACTTCCAGGTGCATGCGAGCGCGCTGTTCCCCGGCGTGCGCTCGAACGGGGTGCTCGATGCCGCCACGCTGCGGGCCCTGGAGGCGCTCGCCCCGGCGGCGGGCTCACGAGGGCAATCGCGCGCCCTGCCCTCCCCCTTCTACGCGGGCCAGCCGGTGCGCGTGGTCATCGCGCTGCGCGAGCACCGCACCTTCCTCTTCGACCCGGCGGGCCAGCTCATCGACATCTTTCCCAATGCCGTGGGCACCGCCACCACGCCCACGCACCCGGGCCTCAAGGTCGTCAGGGCGAAGTTGGATCAGGTGGCCACCGAGGACGCGGGGGCACGGCTGTGGAATGACCGGCACGTGTTCGGCGTGCGGCTGCTGGACCTCTCCTGGGCGGATGGCCACCGCAGCGGCGAGGAGCTGCACGGCACCAGCGCCCCCGCCCTGCTCGGGGGCGACGTGTCCCACGGCTGCATCCGTCACGCGAACGAGGACATCCTCGTACTGCATGACGCGCTCGCCGTGGGTGACCGCATCGCGGTGGTGGAGACGCTCCAGGACCCGCACCTGGGCGTCCCCGTCACCGTGGGCTGATGGCCTGCGGCCCGCCGCCGACTGCTCGCCGTTTACTGCTCTTCGAGGAGCATCTTCAGCTCCCGCACGCGCTTGCTGATGAAGTCCCGGTCCAGCTTGCGGAAGTTCTCCGGCAGCAGCGCCCGGCTGGTGCACTCCTGCACCGCCACCAGGTTCTGCATCTCAATCTCCAGCGGGTAGCTGGGCGGCACGAAGTCCGCCAGCACCGCGGCCAGGTCGTCCTTCGTCACCTGGTCGCGCCCGTCCGCCAGCGCGCGGAACTTCGAGCGCACCATCACCGCCTCGATGTCCGCGCCGCTGAAGGCGCGCACGCCGCCGGGGATGAGCGCGGCGAAGGAGTCCACGCCCTCCACCGACACGCCGGTCTTCTTGCTCATCGCCTGGAACAGCTCGTTCCGCTCCTCGTCCGTCTGCGGATAGAAGAGCGCGAGGTGCTCCTCCGCGCGGCCCTGGCGCTTCAGGTCGATGGGCAGCAGGTCCGGCCGAGCCGTCAGCAGGAACCAGACGATCTTGCCGCGGTACTGCGTGTTGCCCATGAAGGACGCGATGGAGCCGAAGATGCGGCTGCTCGTCCCCGAGTCCCCGCCGGAGTCGCGGTTGCCGAGGAAGGTGTCCGCCTCGTCGACCATCACCGCCACCGGCCACAGGGCCTTCAGCAGGTTGAAGATCTTCTCCAGGTTCGATTCCGTCACGCCCTGCCACTGGCTGCGGAAGTTCAGGAACTTCACCACCGGGATGCCAATCTCCCCGGCGAAGCAGCTCACCATGAACGTCTTGCCCGTGCCCACCGGCCCGCTCACCAGGTAGCCCATGGGCATGACCTCGATGCGGCCCTTCTTCAGCGCGGACGCCGCCTGCCGCAGCATCTGCTTGGCGGGCGCGTGCCCGGCCACCGCGTCCAGCGTGTGCGCGGGCTCGATGAACTCCAGGAGGCCATGGCACTCCGCCTGGATGAGCTCCTTCTTCTTCTCCTTGAGCATCTCCGGAGTGATGCGCACCTCCCGCTCCAGCGCCTCCGTGAGCACGCGGTCCAGGTTGATGCGCGACAGGCCGGCCGTCATCTTCGCCAGGCCCGCCAGCGGCACGTCCGACACCGACTGGAGCTTCTTGCCCTCCAGCTTGGAGCGCACGTACTCCAGGCGCTCCTCCTCCGTGGGCAGCGGCAGCTCGATGGGCGCGACGTAGGGGTTGCGGCTGATGCGCGGCGACACGTCCGACAGGTTCTCCGCCAGCAGCACCACCGACACGTCGCCCGCCAGGAACTGCGGGTCGTGCGCCCACTTGTCCAGCGTGGCCACGACGAAGCGGTCCTCCGCGGACAGGTGGCTCATCTCCCCGCCGGGAACCAGCGTCTCCGCGTAGTCGATGATGAGCGCCATCGAGCGGCCCTCGCTCAGGCGCATGCGCAGGAAGTTCTCCAGGATCTGGAGCGCGCGGCCCGGGTCGCGCGGCATGACCTTGGAGAAGTCCGTGCCGTACATCGCGTCGTAGCCCGTCATGGCCCGCGCCAGGTCCTTCTGCGTCTCCGGCGTCGCGGAGCGGATGCCCGACGAGCGGTCGTAGAAGAGGACGTGGTCCCGCCCGCCGAACAGCTCCTCGGACAGGAACGTCTTGAGCGTCCCGAAGCCGCGTCCGCCGTCTTCCAGCTGCAGGGGCTGCAAATCGCGCACGGCCCCGTACAGCAGGAAGGTGCTGACCGTCTTCGTGTAGTACTTGCGCGCCAGTTGCTGCGCCCACCGGGGCAGATCCGCCAGCGGATCCGCCTTGTTCACCTTGCGCACCTTCGTCACGGACATCCCTCCGGCGTCGCTCCCCCCAGGGACATCCGGGGGGAGGACCCCCAGGCCTACCTTAAGTGTCAGGGCCGCGGGGCCGCTAATCGCGGCAGCGCGCCTGCTTCTTCAGGGCTGCTTCCACCTTGACCGTGGAGCCCGCCGGGGACGGCGTGCCCACGGACACATCCGCGTCCGAGTAGCACTTCGCCTTCAGCGTGAGCTCCCGCGTGCCCCACGGCACCCGGATGGTGGCCGGGGTGACGATGCCCAGGTCCTTGTTGCCCTGGAAGATGGCCGCGCCCTCGGGCTCTGACTCGACCCGGACCTCCACGGCCGCGCGCTCCAGCGTCGCCACCACGTCCAGGCCGTTGTTGTTCACCGCCATCTTCTTGATGAACGGCACGTAGCCCGGGGCGGACACCTCCACGAGAGGGGCGTCGTTGCTCAGGGAGAAGTCCCGGAGCACCTGATCCCGGACGCCCTGCTTGCGGGCGACCTGGTTGTCGATCTTCACCTCGGCGTCATCCGGCTGGGTCTTGAAGACCACGACGATCGAGCGCGACTGCCGCTTGAGCACCACCGGCACCTGCGTGGCATTGGTGCCCTCGGACACCGTCACGGGCTGGGTGAAGGCCTCGTAGCCCGGCGCGGTCACCACCACCAGCACGTTGCCCACCGGCATCGGCTTCAGCATGTAGCCGTTCGACGGGAACTTCTCCGGAGGCCCCGGGGGAATGGACACCGCGTTGATGGACACCATGGCGATGTCCTTCGCCTCCTGCGTCTTGAGCTCCACCATCACGTAGCCCTGCGCGGCCTTGCTCGGGGAGAAGACCAGGGCCACGCCCACCAGCAGGAACAGCGAGGCCAGACCCACGACGCCGTAGAGCAGGCGCTTGTCCATGCCCCGCAGGCCCAGGCCCCGGGCAGTGCCCTCCTCGGGCGCGTGCTTCGCGCGGGATTCCTTCGCGGAAGGCTCCCGGCCCTGCGGCGGACGCGGCGGGTTCCCGCCGTTCAGGACGGGGGGCGCGGGCGGACGCGGCGGGGACGGCATCTGTTCCGGCGGAGAGTCCGGCCGGTGCAGGCGGGGCAGCGGGTTGTCGTTGCCCCGGTTGGGCGTCTGCCGGGGCGCGGGCGCGTCGTTGGACATCAACGTGGGCACGTTGGTCAGCGACGGGCGCGGGGGCGCGGCGCTCAGCACCGGCGCGCCGTTCTGGGACAGGCGCGGCGGCCCCGGAGGAGGCAGCGACGAGGGCGGCGGGATGACGGCGGTGCGGCCCGCCACGTCCTCCCCGTCGTCGTCGGGCGCGGCCGGCGACTCCAGCGGCGTGACGGCGCGGCCAATGGCGGCGCCCGGCTGGGTGGTGGGCTCCGGCGCGTCGTTGAAGACGGCGTCGCGGTCCACCATCTGCGTCGCCAGCTCCTCGTCCTCCTTGGGCGAGGGCGCGGCGGGGGCGGCGGTCAGCTTGGGCAGCGCGGCGAGCGTGGGCGAGCGGCGCGCGCCCTGACCGTTGTTGGCGCCGGAGTTGGAGGCGCGCGGCGGCGGCGCGGAGACGGGCTCCACGGCGGGCGCGGAGGGCGCCACCGCCGGGATGTTGGTCATGCTCTGCGTGGGCACCGGGGACGGGCCGCTGTAGCCCGCCTCGATGGCCGCCAGCATGCCGTCCGGCGCGCGGATGTCCGCGTACTCGGCCAGGCGCTGCTTCTCGCGCTCCACCTCTTCGGCGAACGTGGACTTCATGTACTGCATGAGGTCCTTGCGGCCGAAGATGGAATCGCTCGTCAGCAGGAAGCGCTGCAGGTCGTCGCCCAGCTCGCTGGCGTACTGGTAGCGCTCCTCCACGTCCTTCGCGAGCGACTTGAGGACGATGCGCTCCAGCGCCTCCGGGATGCGCCGGTTGTACGTGGACGGCGACGGCACCTCCGCCTTGCGCACCTTCTCCAGCACGGAGAAGTCGCTGTCGCCCACGAAGAGGCGCTCGCCGGTGAGCATCTCGTAGAGGCACACGCCGATGGCGAACACGTCCGAGCGGCGGTCCAGCGGCAGGCCGCGGATCTGCTCCGGGCTCATGTAGCCGAACTTGCCCTTGAGGATGCCGGCCTGCGTCTTCGTCGCCTTGCCCGCCGCCTTCGCGATGCCGAAGTCGATGACCTTGACCTCGCCCTCGAAGGACACGAGCACGTTCTGCGGCGAGATGTCGCGGTGGACGATGTTGAGCTCGCGCCCCATCCCGTCCTTCTTGCGGTGGGCGTAGTCCAGGCCCTCGCACATCTTCGCCACGCAGAAGGCGACCAGCGGCACGGGCGCGGGCTCACCCTTCTTCCGGCAACGGTCGAAGATGGCCCGCATGTCCTTGCCGGGGATGTACTCCATCGAAATGAAGTAGCTGCTGGCGATCTGCCCCAGCTCGTAGATCTGCGCGATGTTGGCGTGGGTCAGCTGGACGCTGATCTTCGCCTCATCGATGAACATCGAGATGAATTCTTCATCTTCGGCGATGTTCGGCAGGATGCGTTTGATGGCGACGAGCCGCTCGAAGCCACTGGCGCCGAACTGTTTGCCGCGCCAGACCTCCGCCATGCCGCCGATGTTGACGCGGTCCAGGAGGAGATACTTCCCGAACGGGATGGGTTGCCGCTTCGGTTGAGAGGTCGTCACTGTGTGTGGGGGTCGAGTCCTTGAGGGGAGCCTATCGATCGCGGCTCCAAAGGGTCAACCGCGCGCGCGGACCTATTTCCGCCCGCTTGCTCCCCAGGCGACCCAGACTCAGGGCGAATCAGACGTCGCCGCGCCCCCATCCACCGTGGGGATCTCCAGATCAATGCCCTCGATGACGTCATTCTCCTCGGGGATCCGGGCATGCACGGCGGCGACGCGCGGCTCGCCCCGCTGGGAGAGCACGGCAGGCACACCAAAGCGCACCTCGGAGGGCAACCCGACCAGCGTCACCCAGGCCTGCTTGCCATCCCGGGCAATGCAGTACAGCAGCGTGCCGGGCCGAGTGCCGGGGGCATCACGGACCGGGCCCTCGCATTCCATGCGCACCTGGAGTGTGTAGGCCGGCACCGGCACGCCGCGCTCCAGGTAGGGCGGCGCGCCCAGCGCGTCCACGAGAGGCTGGAGCACCTGCGCCCGCGAGGGCACGGCGGCCTCCGTGGCCAGCTTCTGCGCCTCGCCCTGGAAGCGCTGGAGCGCCACCGCGCCCAGCTCCGGCGAGTCCAGCGGCGTCCGGCCCTCCGCCACCACCAGGTCCAGGAAGAGCGCGACCACGAGCAGGATGGGCAGGAGCCGGTAGCCCTTGAAGCCCTCCGGCTTCTTGCGCAGCAGCCCCGCGACGAACACGGCCAGCCCGACGCCCGCGAACCCCAGCACCAGGCTCGCGCGCACGGCGGACGGCGGCGTCAGGAGCGCGGAGACCTCCGCGGTCCGGGCGCGCAGGGCATCCGAGAGGTCGCCCCCGTAGATCCACCCGAGCGCCCCCAGGCACACGACGTTGACCAGCAGCGACTTGCGCGAAGGGCCGTTCATCCCGCCAGCGTCCTTGCCGGATCCGTGGCGGCGGCGCGGCGGCTGGGGAAGTAGGCCCCGGCGAGCGCGGCCACGAGCCCCAGCAGCACGCCGCCCAGCACCACCACCACGGGGAAGGAGAAGAAGCTCTCCGGCTTGAAGGGGAAGTTGGGCAGGTAGCCCTTCGCGAGCCGGTCCACGAGGAAGGCCAGCACCAGCGCCGCCGCCGTGCCCGCCGCGCCGCCCAGCATGCCCACCACACCGGCCTCCGCCAGCACGATGGCGCGCACGTCCGCGCGCGACGCGCCCACCGCCTGCATCACGCCAATCTCCTTGGCCCGCGCGCGCACGGACGAGGACATGGCGTGGGCGATGTTCACCGCGGCCAGCACGCAGATGAGGATGGACAGGAGCGCCAGCGCGGACGTGGTGAGCGCCACCGCCGCGCCCGCGTTCTCCGCCAGCCTGCGCTCCTGATCATCGATTTCGAAGCCCATCCCCTTCACCGCCTCCACCAGCTCCGGGACGCGGGACGGGTCCGCCGCCACCAGCGTGACGCCGGAGTAGCTGTCCGCGTCCGCGCCGGAAGCGCGGTTGATGCGCACCGCCGTGTCCAGCGGGATGGTGATGCCCGCGAGCATGGCCCGGTCGGACGCGCCCACCACCTGCGCCTGCTGCGTCGTCGTGGGCCCACCGGACGTGGCCGCGACGTAGGAGCGGTTGAACTCCACCGGGAAGCCAAAGCCGATGAGCATCTCCGCGGACAGCTGGGGCAGCTTGCGCGCGGGCGCGAACGTCTTGTTGTACAGCTCCAGCAGGCGCGTGGAGATGAGCGCGGGGATGGCCTTGCCCTCGCCGGGGTCCTTGAAGTCCTTCGCCTCCGGAAGCCCCACGTCCTTCTGCACGAGGCCGGGGTCCACGCCCACCGCGAGCACCTCCATGCCCATGCGCAGGCGCGAGCCGAAGAAGACACCGTCGTAGCGGGTCACCGCCGGCACGCGGACGTTCATCTTCCGGTACGTCGTCTCCACGCCGGGCAGCGCGGCCAGGCGCTCCACCGCGGCCGGATCCAGCTTGCCGCCGCCCAACAGGCCCAGCGACACCGACGGGGGCACCACGTCCACCAGCCGCGAGTCCGTGGGGAAGATGCGCTCGCGGATGACGCGCCCCACGCCCAATCCCAGGCCCACGAAGAACACCAGCGCGCCCACGCCCATGGCCACGCCGAAGGCGGAGAAGAACGCGCCCTTGCGCTCGCGCGCGAGGGACAACCTCACCAGTCGTGACAGCGCATCGAACCTCACGGGGCACCTCGCGAGGCCAGGGCTTCCCGCGCGGGGGATTCCTCCACCAGCCGCGCGTCCTTGAGCCGCAGCACCCGCCGGGCCACCGCGCTCATGCGCTCCTCGTGGGTGACGGTCAGCACCGTGAGCCCTTCCCTGTGCAGCTCCTGGAAGAGCTGGATGACCCCCGCGCCCGTGGAAGCGTCCAGGTTGCCCGTGGGCTCGTCACACAGCAGCAGCTTCGGGCCGCCGAAGAGGGCGCGGGCGATGGCCACGCGCTGGCGCTCACCGCCGGACAACCGCACCGGCGCGCGGTCCTGCTTGGAGCCCAGGCCCACGCGCTCCAGGAGCTGGCTCGCGCGCTTGCGCCCGTCCGCCGAGGCGGGGCCGAAGTGCGACGGCAGGAGCACGTTCTCCAGCGCGGACAGGTTGGGGATGAGGTGGAAGGACTGGAAGACGAAGCCCACGTGCGTGTTGCGGAAGCGCGCCAGCTCCTGGTCGCGCAGGCCGGTGAGCTTCACGCCGCCCACCTCCACCTGCCCCTGGTAGTGCACGTCCAGGCCCCCCAACAGGTGCAGCAGCGTGGACTTGCCGCTGCCGGACGCGCCCACCACCGCGACGAAGTCCCCGGCCTCCACGTCCAGCGACACGCCGTCGAGGACGCGCACGCGGGCCCCTTCGCCGTCCTCGTACTCCTTCACGACATCGCGCGCGTGGATCAAGGCGTGGCCGGGGTCGTTGTCGTGGTGCCAGCGGGCGCGGGCGTCAGCCGCAGGGAGATTTCGGCCTGCAGCGCCTTGTCCTTGCGCGACAGGGCCAGGGTCACCGCGCGCAGGTCGTCCGTGGCGTCCAGCCAGCGCACGGTGGTGGCCTTGATGGCGAAGCCGCCAATGCCCCACGCGGCGGACGGCAGCGCCTTCACCGCGTCCGCCAGCCGGCGCAGGTCCAGGAGCACCACCAGCGCGGCGTCCTTGCCCACCGTCTTCAGGTCCTCCGACACGGGGCCCGTGCCCGCCGGCTGCGCGAGCGAGGCCAGGGTCGACTCCAGGCGCGCCCGGGGGCCCGCGAGCACCAGCTTGCCGTCCTTCGACAGCGCGAAGTGCGCGCCTTCACCCGCGCGGTACGACGTGAGGTAGGCCTTCTGGCCGCTCATGTCCGTGGGCTCCACCTTCGCGCCGAAGCCGCCCGCGAAGCCGGGCACCTTGTCCAGCGTGGCCTGCCCCTTCGCCACGTCCTTCACCTCCGCGAGCGCCACCAGGTTGACGAAGCGGAAGGGGTTGGTGCGCCGCAGGTCCAGGTCCGGCATGCCCGAGGACAGGTTGACCGTGGGCGACAGCGACAGCGACAGCACCATGCCCGGCTTGAGGTTGTCCAACACCTCCGTCTTCACGTTGAAGCCCGCCTCCTGCACCGCGCGCGTCACCTGCGAGCCCGCCAGGTACGGCCACACGCCGTCCAGCTGCGCGGGGTCGCCCCGGAAGCGCGCCACGAAGAAGCTGTCCTGCGGCAGCCAACCCGCGAGCGCCTCACCGCCCTTGGGCTCCAGCGCCGCGAGCGAAGTCTGCGTGTCCGGCCACGGCGCGTCCGCGCGCAGCGTCACCGCGCGCTCCTCGATGTGGCCGGTGAAGGTGATGCCCTGCACGGTGCCCGCGGGCAGCAGGCCCGAACCGCCCGGCAGCCACACGTGGAAGTCGCGGTCGCCCGAGAGCCGCTTGAGCGACGCCTCCAGCACCGGCTCCTTCGCGAGCGACTGCTCCTCCGGCAGCGCCGCCAGCTCCGTCAGCCGCGCCACCGACGCGCCTCCGCCCAGGAGCACCAGGTCGTGCTTGAGGAAGAGCATGCCCACCATGGGCGTCGTGGAGCCCGGACGGTTGAAGGTGACGAGCCTGCCGGTGTCCACCTTCGTGTCCTTCTCCTCCGACGCGCCCAGCCGCGTGCGGGCGAAGGTGGCGAGGGTCGTCTTCAGCTTGTCCGCGTCCTTCACGCCAATGACGGACACCGCCTGCATGCCCCCGAAGAACGCCGCGCCCGCGCCGCGCTTGGGGTCGATGCCGGCGTCCTCCAGCGCCTTCCTGCTGCGCAGGTCCACGCCCACCTGCCGCATCACCGCGGACACGTAGCGCTCCGCGGAGGGGAAGTTCTGCAGCTGCGCGACGAACGAGGCCACCTTGAGGTTCTGGAAGCGCGCGAGCTTCTCGCCCAGCGTGCCCAGGTCGTCGATGACGACGGCCGCCTGCGCGGTGCGCGGCAGGTAGCGCGACACGCCCCGGGGCGAGTCCGCGGGCCCTGCCGCCTCCTTCCCACAGCGCGAGCAGCCGGCGAACACGACCAACAGCAGGAGCAACGGGAGGGACCCAACGCGGCGGAGCATGGGCGTCAGGACAGGATGCCTGCGGCGGAGAGTCAATCTATTCGTGTGGCGTTCCAAGCCCCCGCCACGGCTGCAAGGTGCCACGGTGAACAGGTGCCCGCCGGAGCGGCTCGCATCGCCCCCAGGCGGCCCGCCGTCCGGGCCCGTGCCCGCCCTACCGCACGCGGGTGCCGCCGTGCGGCAGCGGCGCGGACGTCTCCTCGGTGAAGTCGAGGAAGCGCTCCATCTGGCGCACCGTCTCGTCCGTGGCCTCCGTCTCCGCGGAGAGCACGTCGAGCTGCCGGTTGACGCTCTCCGGGTCGCGGATGGCGATGGACTGCTCGTGCGTCAGCCGCATCAGGTCCTCGATGCCGGCCAGCTGGTGGCTCACCACCTCGCGGCTCTCGCCCGCCTGCTCGAAGCGCATCAGGCGCTTGCGCTGAATCTCCACGCGCTTGCCCTTCACGTCCTTGAGGCGCGGGTTGGACTCCCCGGCGACCTCCGCCTCCAGCGCCGCGACCTCGGACGTCAGGTGCTCCCGGTCGGAGCCGCTCAGGTACGTGCGGTACTGGTTGAGCGCGGAGATGAGCCGCAGGAAGGACGTGAGCAGCGCGTCCAGCTTGGGCTCGCTGTCCGCCGCCAGCACGCGCCCGCCGGGCAGCTTGCGGTAGTTGGCGAGGATCTTCTCCTTCAGCCCCACCAGCTGCTGGTAGTGGTCGCGCTGCGACGGCGCCAGGTCCGCGAGCAGCGAGTCCACCGCCGCGCGCGCGGCCTCCGGGTTGTCCGGCTGCTGGGAGCGCACGACCCGCTGGAAGCGCTTCATGGACGACAGGACGGCCAGGTAGACGCCCTCCACGCCCAGCGCCACCATCATGGGCAGGGGCTCCTGCGTCACGGCGCTGGACATGGCCGCCGTCGTCAGCCCCACCAGGTTGGCCGGCAGGAGGAACGCGGCCTTGATGTAGTTCGGTGTCTTCGCCACGTCCGACTCCCCTTCCCTCTCGGGCCCTTCACTCGAGCCCGTCAGGGCCCCCGCGCCTCGGAGACGTATTTCAGCGCGCCCAGGTCCCGCGTGTCCTCCGCCGGAGGGGGCGCCGTCCCGCGCTTGAGCTTCTGGAAGAGCGCCGCGGCGCTCTGGAAGAGCTCGTCATAGGTAACCGGCGCCTCGCCGGAAAGTCCGAAGAAGGCCCGATTGTCCGCCAGCGTCGCCGGCGGCGCGCTGCGGATGGCCTCCGTGGGGTCGCCCAGGTAGGGCGCCACCTCTCCCAACAGCCGCGCCCCGGCCGCCGGGTCCTTCAGCACGCCCTGCCCCGCGTCCAACAGCCCCCGGAGCACCCGCCGCACCGCGTCCGGGTAGCGCGCCGCGAAGTCGCCCCGGGCCACCAGCACCGTGGCCAGCAGGTGCGGGGCGTCCGCCGTGGTGGCCAGCACCTTGCCGCCCCGGTCGCGCGCCGCCAGCTCCACGTCGCCCCACAGCCCCACCACCACGTCCGCCCGCCCCTCCCGGAGCGCCCGGCCCGCGTCCAGCGTGGACGGCAGGTCCACCCACCGCACGTCGGAGGTGCGAAGCCCCGCGCGCGCCAGCACCCACAGGGCGAAGTAGTGCGACGAGCCGCCCGGATACACGCCCACCCGCTTGCCGCGCAGGCTGGCCAGGTCCGGCACGCCCACCGCCGCCATGGCCTCCTGGCCCCGGCTTCTCCCCACGAGCAGCACCGTGCGAGGCGCCGCGTCCCGCAGGGTGGGCGCCCACGACGCGAGCCGGTCCACCGACAGCGCCGCCATGTCCACGCCGCCGTTCTCCGCGCCCACGGACAGGGCCTGCTTCAGCTCCTCCTCGCGCGCGAAGAGCACCGCGCGGGCGTCCAGGGCGTAGGCCGACTTGAGCAGCCCCTGCGCGGCGCCCGGGGGCGTGGCGGGGTTGTCCAGCGTGGTGGAGCCGCCAGTGGCGACGAGCAGCGCGGAAGCCGAACCACGCGGGGTGAAGCCGATGAGCACGGGCCTGAGCGGCACCGACGCCACGTCCGCCACCGGGGCCGCGACGCCCGCCGGGAAGTCGCCCGGGGACAGCCGCACCGCCTCACGGGTGGAGGGGAAGAAACGCGCCTGCAGGCGGTCGAGGTAACCCGCCCGCGAGGCGAAGACGTACCCCGCGCCCAGGACACAGAGCGCGAGGAAGAGAAAGAGGCCGGGTCCGCGGTGCAGCTTCATCCGTGTGCGCCGGCCCCTTTCATGGGGGGAGACCTACTTGATCTCCACCTTCTTGCCGATGGTCTTTTCCGGACCGGCGCCCACGTCCGACACCGGCGCGGGGCTGTCCAGCAGGCCCATCTCCATCTTGAACTGCTTCACCAGCTCGTCGCCCTGGATCTTCTCCGCCTCTTCCTCGATGGCCGCGGCCTGGTGGTCCACCGACTCCAGCGCCATCTGCATGCGCGCCTCGTTGATGGCCGTCTTCTCCTGGACCTTGCGGAGCATCTCGTCGTGCGTGGAGTCCACGCCCGCGACGGTGAAGGACTCCATCGTGTCGGCGACCTTCGCCTGCCACTTGGCGCGCCGCGCGTCCCGGACGGCGTTCATCGCCTCCTGGGTCTTGCGGTCCTTCTCGCGCATGAACGCCTTCTTGACGTTCAGGGCCTTTTCATAGGCCTGCTTGGCGATATCCAGCTGCTGCTGGTTGCGCGCGAGGGCTTCCTTCTCCCCCTGGAGCTTGGTCGCGTAGGTGCCGGCCAGGTCGTCACGGCCCGCCTGGATGGCGGCCTTGACCTTGGCGGTCAGCTCCCGCACGTCCTGCTGGTACTTCATGTTCTCCTTCTCGAGCAGCGTCACATTCGCCCGGACCATGGCGATGGACTCATTCATCTTGGGGACCTGATCGTTCAGGTCACGGATGTTCTGCTCGAGAATCAACTCCGGATCCTCGATGGAGGAGACGAAGAAGCCCGCGAAGCTCCGCATCGCTCTCTTGAATCGCTGCCACATGTCGGCTCTCACCTCCGCCTGTGCCTAATCCCAGCCACCTTACACGAACTCCGACGCCCACAAGCATCCGGCCGCAAGGCGCGTGTCACCGTGACTACGCCCGCCCGGGACGGATGATTGCCCCCGGAAACCCGCCGCCCGCCAGCCCGGCCGGGTCCAGGGCCACCAGACAGCCCCCATTGGCCACTCCCTGTCCTTAGGGGTCCACCCGGGGTCGCGAAAGACGACGCGGCCATGAACTTGCCGGGCGGGGTGGAAGCGGGGAAAACGAGAGTGTCGCATGGACCCGACTCCTCCCGTCGCTTTCGAGAATGAGCTTGCGCGGGTGGTGGCCGCCCAGCGGAGGCGCGTTCTGGGCGCCGGGGCAGCGGTGCGGCTGGTGGGCACGGCCGTGTTCTTCGCCGCCAGCCTGGGGCTGTGGCTGACGGGCGCCCGGGACTGGGCCCACTACCCACCCGTGCTGCTCTGCTACGGCGGCGTGGTGGCGCTGCTGTTCGCGCTGCGCTTCAAGCCGCTGACGAAGCAGCTGGGCGTCGTGCAGTCCCTGGTGGACGTGGGGCTGGTGTTCGGCCTCCAGCAGCTGGCCCTGCCGGTGTCGCCCTTCCCGGCGGGCGTGGCGGGCTTCAGCCTGGGGCTGTTCGCGCTGGTGGTGGCGCTCTCCGGCCTGGAGCTGATGCCCTGGCTCGTCTATGGCACGGCGGGCCTGGCGTCGTTGAGCCAGGCGGTGCTCATGCACCAGGCGGGCGTGGGCCCGGGCGCCATGGGCGTGGCAGCGGTGACGCTGGTGCTGGTGGCGGCGGTGAGCCACTACGGCACCGGGCGGCTGCGGCAGCTGGCCATGGACCTGTCGCACGCGGAGGTGTCCCGGCAGCTGGAGGCCCGCCGCACCACCGAGGTGGAGGACGCCCACCGCACCATCGAGCGCATGCTGTCGGAGGCCCACGCGCGCAACGCCCAGCTGGAGGCGCTCCAGGCCCACCAGGAGCAGCTGATGCAGTTCCTGGTGCACGACCTGCGCTCGCCGCTGTCCGCCGTGACGCTGTCCCTGTCGTGGATGGAGCAGGAGCTGCCCATCGGCACGCCGCTGGTGGAGTCCGTGCGCACGGGCCTGGCCGTCACGGCGCGCCTGGACCGGATGATCTCCGACCTCCTGGACGTGCCCCGGCTGGAGCAGGGCCGGCTGTCCCCTCGCAAGCAGCCCTTCCCGGTGGCGCCGCTGTTCGACGAGGTGCGCCGCTCGCTGGATGGCGCGGCCCGGCTGCGCAAGATCAAGCTGGAGCTGGCGTGCCCGCCGGGATTCCAGCTGGTGGGCGACGCGGGCCTGCTCATCCGCGTGGTGGAGAACCTGGCCACCAACGCGCTCCGCTACGCGCCGTCCGGCGGCCGGGTGCGCCTGGAGGCAGGCGAGACGGAAGGCCAGCAGTGGCTGGCGGTGCGCAACGACGGCATCGCCATCCCGCCCGAGGCGCGCGAGGCCCTCTTCGACAAGTACGTGCAGGGCAGCCGCGAGAAGGAGGGCCGCCGGGGCTACGGCCTGGGGCTGTACTTCTCCCGGCTGGCGGCGGAAGCCCACGGCGGGAAGCTGACGGTGGAGGACGCGGAGGGTTGGGCCACGTCCTTCGTGCTGCGCCTGCCCCGCGCGCAACCGTCGCAGGGCCCGGCGGCCGTCCATCAGCGCTTCTAGGAGGCCTTCAGCTTCGCGCGGGCGAAGAGCTTCGTGGCCTGCGTGCGGGCGTTGGCCAGCACCGCGTTCGCGTCCATCGTGGTCAGCTCGCCCTCGCGCAGCACCAGCTTGCCGTCGATGAGCACGTGCGACACGTCCGTGGAGCGCGCCGAGTACACCAGCGGCCCGGTCACGTCCTCCGGCAGCGGGCAGAAGTGGAAGCCGCGCGTGTCCACCACCGTGAGGTCCGCGCGCTTGCCGACCTCCACCGAGCCGATTTCGTCCTCCAGGCCCAGGGCGCGCGCGCCGTGCAGCGTGGCCATCTCCAGCACGTGCATGGGCGTCATCGCTACCGGGCCCACGCGCGGGTTGTGCAGCACGGACGCGAGCCGCATCTCGTGGAACAAATCCAGCGTGTTGTTGCACGGGGCGCCGTCCGCCCCCAGCGCCACGGGGATGCCGTCCTGGAGCAGCTCCGGCACGCGCGCGTAACCCGACGCGAGCTTCAGGTTGGAGCCCGGGCAGTGGCACACCACCGTGCCGGACTCGCGCAGCAGCTGCTGCTCCGTGCCCTCCACCCAGACGCAGTGGGCCAGCGTGACGTGGCTGCCGGTGAGCCCCAGGCCGTGGAAGAAGGCGATGTTGTCCTGGCCCGTCGCCTTCCGGACCACGTCCGTCTCCGTGCGGTTCTCGCTGGCGTGCGAGTGGATCCGCACGCCCTTCTCACGCGACAGCCGGCCCACTTCCCGCAGCAGCTCCGGCGTGCAGGACAGGGCGAAGCGCGGCGCGAACGCGTAGCGCAGGCGGTTGTCGTGGGTGCCGTGCCAGCGCTCCATCAGCGCCAGGCTCTCCGACAGCGAGTCCGCCGTCGTCTCGCGCAGGCCCCGGGGGACCTCGTCGCCGGAGTCCATCATCGCCTTGCCACCGACGAGCCGGTAGCCGCTGTCACGCGCAGACTCGAAGACGGCGTCGTAGTGGTGCACGGTGCCCATGTCGAGCGCCGCCGTGGAGCCGGAGCGGATGAGCTCCGCGAAGGTGAGGTCCGCGCTGGCGCGCAGGGACGCCGCGTCGTGCGCCGCCTCCATGGGCCAGATGCGCTCGCGCAGCCAGTCCAGCAGCTCCCGCTTGTCCGCGTGGCCACGGAACAGCGTCTGGCAGGCGTGCAGGTGGCCGTGGATGAGGCCGGGCATCACCACCTGCCCGGCGAGGTCCAGGACGCGGCAGGCGCCCTTCACCTTCAGGCCCCGGCCCACCTTCGCGATGCGCCCGTCCTGCACGAGCACGTCCGCGCGCGGCAGCACCTCGCGGTCGCGGTTCATGGTGACGACGGTGGCGCCAGTGAGAAGCAAGTCCACGTGGGGAGGGTCCTAGAGGAAGGAACGGGTGAAGGCGTGGGGCAGCAACTCGCTGAGCGAGTAGCGCGCCTCCTGCCCGTTGAGGGTGCGGCTTCGCACCGGAATGTCAGGCCCGGCGAACTCGGCCATCACCTGGCGGCACATGCCGCACGGGGGACAGGGCTCCGGGGTGTCCACGACGACGGCCACGGCCACCGGCTTCTCGCGGCCCTGGGCCACGCCCACGGCGAACGCGTTGCGCTCCGCGCAGACGGTGAGGCCGTAGGTGGCGTTCTCCACGTTGCAGCCGGCCACGACGGAGCCGTCCGCGTACAGCACGGCGGCCCCCACGGGGAACTTCGAGTACGGCACGTGCGCGCGCTGACGCACCCGCAGGGCCTCCTCGAACAGCCGCTCCCAGGGAATCTCCTCCGCCATGCCGCCCTCCTTCGCGGGACGCCGTCCACCGGCGCCCGTCCAACCGACAAACGCCCTGGCGGGCGCCCGGGGTTATTCCTTGCTCTGGTCGTCCAGGTGCCGGGCGATGGCGAGCTCCAGCTCCACCGGCAGCTCCACGAAGCGCACGCGCACCACCGGGCCCGTCATGCCGGCCTTGGGGGGCAGCACCTCGCCGCGCACCTGCACCTCTTCCAGGGACGGGGGCAGCGCGAAGCGCACCTCCACGCTCTGGCCCGGGTCCAGCGCCTCTCCCACCCATCCCACACCGCCCAGGGACAGGTCCCCCGCGCGGTCCAGGAAGCCTTCCGCCCCCTCCCGCCGGACCTTCAGACGCATGGGGACGCGGGGCGAGTCGCGCCGGTCCTCCCCCGTCCTGCTGTCCTGGTTCTCATTCTGCTCGGACATCGCCGTCGTCTCCCTGCCGCTGCCGATCTCGTATCCGACCCGGGTCGCGTTCCACCACCGCCCCGGGTCCGGGCTGGCGGCATCATACGCGGGCCCGTCCGATCCGTTGCCCCTGAAAATGCATCCGACGGCGCCTCAGGCCCCCGTGGCGCAGAACTGCTCGTAATCGATGAGCTCCACCTTCGCTCCCGGCGCGCACACCGGGCACTCCGGGTCCCGGCGCAGCTTGAGCTCCTGGAAGCGCGTGCCCAGCGCGTCGAAGGTGAGCAGCCGCCCCGAAAGCGACTCCCCCACCCCCAGCAGCAGCTTCAAGGCCTCCGTCGCCTGGAGCATCCCGATGAGCCCGGGCAGCACGCCCAGCACGCCGGCTTCCGCGCACGACGGCGCCAGCTCCGGCGGGGGCGGCACGGGGTAGAGGCAGCGGTAGCAGGGCCCCTGGCCGGGCAGGAAGGTGGTCACCTGCCCCTCGAAGCGGAACACGGAGCCGTGGATGTTGGGCTTGCCCATTAGCACGCACGCGTCGTTGAGCAGGTAGCGCGTGGGGAAGTTGTCCCCGCCGTCCAGCACGAGGTCGAAGTCCGCGAGGATGCGCTCCACGTTGGCGGTGGTGAGCCGCTCCTGGAAGGGCACCACCTTCACGTCCGGGTTGAGCGCCTCCAGGGCGGTCTTCGCGCTCTGGACCTTCGGCTGGCCCCGGCGCGCCAGGGTGTGCAGCACCTGCCGCTGGAGGTTGCTCAGGTCCACCACGTCCGCGTCCACCACGCCCAGCGTGCCCACGCCCGCGGCGGCCAGGTACAGCGCCGCGGGAGAGCCCAGCCCGCCCGCGCCCAGCAGCAGCACCTTCGACTTCAGGAGCTTCGCCTGTCCCTCCTCCCCCACCTCCGGGAGGATGAGGTGGCGGCGGTAGCGCTCTTTCTGCTCGGCGGAGAGGACCACGGGCTTCTCCACCGGCAAGGCCGCGTCGCTCCAGCGGTTGTAGCCGCCCGCGAGCGACGACACGCGCGTGTAGCCCATCTCCCGCAGCGTGCGGGCCGCGAGCGCGGACCGGGTGCCGCCCGCGCAGTAGAGGACGAGCTCGTCCTCGCGGTCCGCCTTCTCCTCGATGCGCAGCTCCAGGTAGCCCCGGGGGATGTGCACCGCGCCGGGGAGCCGGCCGCCCGCGTACTCGTCGGCCTCGCGCACGTCGACGAGCTTCACCTTCGCCCCGGAGTCCAGGAGCTGGCGGACGTGCTCGTGGGAGACCTCGCGGATCTCCTTCTTCACCTCCGACAGCAGCTCGCGGAACGAAGGGGCCATGGAAATTGGCTAACTACTCCAGCCGCTCCAGCACCAGCGGGCGGGCCGCGGGCGCCCGGTCGCCAAACCGGTAGGCCGCGAGCAGCCGCGCCTTCACGTCCTCCACCGGCCCGGCATCGTTGTAGTGCACCTGCACCACGGGCTCGCCCTGCGTCACCGCGTCGCCCACCTTCTTAAGCAGCGTGAAGCCCACGGCCGGGTCGATCTTGCTGTCCACCCGCTGCCGCCCCGCGCCCAGCGCTACCGCCGCCAGCCCCACGCCTTCCGTGTGGATGCCGGTGACGAAGCCGTCGCGCGGCGCCACCACGTCCGTCGTGGCCTTCGCCGTGGGCAAGAGCGAGTAGTCGTCGATGGAGCGCGGATCGCCGCCCTGCGACTGGACGATCTCCTTGAGCTTCTGGATGGCGCTGCCGTCCTCCACGGAGCGGCGCAGCATCCCGCGCGCCTCCTCCACGTTGGCGGCCTTCTTGCCCAGCACCAGCATCTCCGCCGTCAGCGCGTAGGTGATCTCGGTGTAGTCGTCGGGCGCCTCGCCGCGGAGCATGTCCACGGCCTCGCGGACCTCCAGGGCGTTGCCCACCTGGCGGCCCAGGGGCTGATCCATGTCCGTGAGCAGGGCCACGACCTTGCGGTTCATCTCCGCGCCCAGGCCAATCATGGTGCGGGCCAGCACGCGCGCGTCATCCGCCGTCTTCATGAAGGCGCCACTGCCCACCTTCACGTCGAGCACCAGCGCGTCGATGCCCTCCGCCAGCTTCTTGCTCATGATGGACGACGCGATGAGCGGGATGCAGTCCACCGTCGCCGTCACGTCGCGCAGCGCGTAGAGCTTCTTGTCCGCGGGAGCCACCTGGGCCGTCTGGCCGATGAGGCAGCAGCCCACCTCGCGAACCAGCCGGCGGTAGTCCGCGGTGGACAGGTTCACGTTGAAGCCGGGGATGGACTCCAGCTTGTCCAGGGTGCCGCCGGTGTGGCCCAGGCCGCGTCCCGAAATCATGGGCACGGGCACGCCGCAGGCCGCCGCCAGGGGCGCGAGGCTCAGGGACACCTTGTCGCCCACGCCACCCGTGGAGTGCTTGTCCACCTTGATGGCCGGCGTGTCGGAGAGGTCCAGGACCTCACCCGAGTGGAGCATGGCGCGGGCCCACGCCCCCAGCTCCCGCGAGTCCAGCCCCTTGAAGAAGATGGCCATGCACATGGCGGCCATCTGGTAGTCGGCCACGGTGCCGGCGGTGTACGCCTGGATGAACGCCTGGATGTCCGACGGGTCCAGCCTGCCGCCGTCGCGCTTGGCCTTGATGAGCTCGTAGGGTTGCACGGAGGCAGGCCATAGCAGGAAGTCCCCACTCCATGCACCCCCTCGCGGGAAGGGAAAGCCCCGGCGGCATCTGGTAGATAGCGGGGCCCATGATGCTCCGCCGACTCCACGTGCTCGCCCTGGCCGCGCTCCTGTGCGCCTGTTCCAAGAAGTCCGAGGACGCCCCCAAGGCGCCCTCGCAGGCCTCCACCGCCACGAAGCCCCCCGAGGGAAAGCCCGTGGTCGTGGGGCTCGTCATCGACGTGGGCGGCCGGGGTGATCACTCGTTCAACGACGCGTCCCTGCGCGGCCTGGAGCTGTGGGCCGCCGGCAAGAAGTACGAGGGCGGCAAGTACGTGGACGCCCCCGCTGGCGAAGTGCGTCAGTCCATCTCCTCCGACCTCGCCGCGCTCGCACCGGAAGTGAAGCCGCTGCCAGTGCAGCCGCTGGTGCTCCAGAGCAAGGCGCAGGAGGACTACGCCCCCAACCTCCAGCTGCTCGTGGAGCAGGGCGCGAAGCTGACCATCGGCAACGGCTACCTGCTGGCCAACGCGGTGCGCGACGTGGCGACCGAAAACCCGGACGCCAGGTTCCTGCTCATCGACAGCCAGTTGCTGGACGCGCAGGGCAAGCCGAAGTCGCTGCCCAACGTGCGCACGGTGCTCTTCAAGGAGCAGGAGGGCAGCTTCCTGGTGGGCGCGCTGGCGGGGCTCGTCACCAAGACGAACAAGGTGGGCTTCGTGGGCGGCATTGAAGTGCCCCTCATCAAGCGCTTCGACGTGGGCTACCGCGCGGGCGTGCGCACCACGAACGCGAAGGCGGCGGACGCGTTGATGGCCGTGTACACGGGCAGCTTCAACAGCGTGTCCGCGGGCAAGGAAGTGGCGCAGGACCTCATCGCCAAGGGCGCGGACGTCATCTTCCACGCGGCGGGCACGGACGGCCTGGGCGTCATCCAGGCGGTGAAGGAGGCGCGCGCGGCGGGCAAGACGGTTTTCGCCATCGGCGTGGATTCGGATCAGTCCCACCTGGCGCCGGACGCCATCCTCACGTCCATGGTGAAGCACAGCGACCTCGCCGTGTACCAGGCGTCGAAGGACCTGGTGGACGGCAAGCTGACGGCGGGTGAGCAGGTGCTGGGCCTGAAGGAGAACGGCGTGGGCATGGCGGACGTGCGCGTGGAGTTCCCGGGCAAGGCGGAGGCGCTCCAGAAGGTGGAGACCCTGCGGCAGCAGATCCTCGCAGGGAAGCTCACCGTGCCGGGCACGCAGGCGGAGCTGTCCTCCTTCCAGGTCGCGCGGCCCTGATCTCCCTCCAGCACATCGCGAAGCGCTTCGGGTCGTGCGTGTCCCTGGAGGATGCGTCGCTGGACATCGTCCCGGGGGAACTGCTCGCCGTGGTGGGCGAGAACGGCGCGGGCAAATCCAGCCTGATGAACGTGCTCTACGGGCTCTACCACCCGGACTCGGGCACGTTCCGGATGGACGGCAAGCCGGTGCGGTTCAAGAGCCCGCGCGACGCCATCGCGAAGGGCATCGGCATGGTGCACCAGCACTTCATGTTGGTGCCCACGCTGACCGTGGCGGAGAACGTGGTGCTGGGCCGCGAGCCCACGAAGCGCGGCCTGCTGGACCTGGACCGCGCCTGTGACGAGGTCGCGGCCACGGCGAAGCGCTTCGGCTTCCAGCTGGATCCGCGGGCCCGCGTGGACACACTCACGGTGGGCTCGCAACAGAAGGTCGAAATCGTCAAGGCGCTGCACCGGGGCGCGCAGGTGCTCATCCTGGACGAGCCCACCGCCGTGCTCACGCCGCAGGAATCCGACGAGCTGTCGCAGGTGATGCGCGGGCTGGTGGCGCAGGGCCGCACGGTGGTGTTGATCAGCCACAAGCTCAAGGAGGTGCTGGGCGTGGCGGACCGCGTGGCGGTGATGCGCCGGGGCCGCACCGTGGCGGAGGTGCGCGCCAGCGAGACCACCGTCTCCGAGCTGGCCTCGTTGATGGTGGGCGAAGGCACCAAGGGCGCCGCGCTGACCGGCGTGCCCGCTGTCGCGTCCGAAACGCCAGAAGCGGCGGCGGGTCCGGTCGTGCTCGAAGCGAAGGACCTGCGGGCCACGGGCGACAATGGCCGTCCCGCGCTCCAGGGCGTGAGCCTCACCGTGCGCGCGGGCGAAATCGTCGGCATCGCGGGGGTCGACGGCAACGGCCAGCGCGAACTGGCGGAAGTGCTCACGGGCCTGCGCAAGCTGGAGGGCGGCGAAGGAACGCTGCTCGGCGGTCCCCTGGCGGGGCTCACCCCGGCGCTGGCGAAGGCGCGCGGCGTGGGCCATGTCCCCGAGGACCGCCTGGCCCGCGCGGTGGTGAAGGCGATGACGGTGGAGGAGAACGTGGCGCTGGGCCGGCACCGCCAGCCGCCGTTCGCGCGCGGGCCTTGGATAGACTTCAAGGGCCGCCGCGAGCGCACGAACC
The DNA here is from genome assembly GCF_003611695.1 of Corallococcus carmarthensis. Lineage (GTDB taxonomy): Bacteria > Myxococcota > Myxococcia > Myxococcales > Myxococcaceae > Corallococcus > Corallococcus carmarthensis. Next base: position 39,305 of record NZ_RAWE01000050.1, read on the forward strand.
AGCTGCTGACCGCCTACGACGTGCGCCCGCCCGACCCGGCGGTGGCGCTGCAGGCGCTGTCCGGCGGCAACCAGCAGAAGGTCGTGGTGGCGCGCGAACTGGACGCGGCTCCGAAGCTGCTCGTCGTCGTGCAGCCCACGCGCGGGTTGGACATTGGCGCGGTGGCGCAGGTGCACGAGCGCCTTCGCGAGGCCCGGGCCCGGGGTGCGGGAGTGGTGATGGTGTCGCTGGACCTGGAGGAAGTGCTGGCCCTGTCCGACCGCGTCTACGTCCTCTACGAAGGCCGTGTGACGGGGCACTTCCCGCGCAAGGACCTGGACGAGCGCGAGCTGGGCCGCCGCATGCTGGGCGCGGAGGGAAGCCATGGGTGAGCGGACGCGGCAGGTGCTGCCGTCGGTGCTCTCCGTCCTGCTGGCGCTCGCGGTGTGCTGGCTGACCATCGCCTTCACGCGCGACGCGGACACCGCCACGCGCGCCTATCTCCAGATGCTCTGGGGCGGTATCGGCAACTGGCCCGCGTTTCTCGAAGGCGGCAGCAGCAACGCCGTGCTGCGCCCCCTGGGCGAGGCCGCGATGAAGGCCGCGCTGCTCACCCTCACCGGCCTGTCCGTCGCGGTGGCCTTCAAGGTGGGCCTGTTCAACATCGGCGCGCAGGGGCAGATGATCTGGGGCGCGCTGGCCGCGGCGCTCGTGGGCGCGCACGTGTCACTGCCCGGCCTGATCCACGTCCCGCTGGCCCTCATCGCGGCTGCCATCGCCGGCGCGGCGTGGGCGAGCATCGCCGGCGTGCTGAAGCTCAAGCGCGGCGTGCACGAGGTCATCTCCACCATCATGCTCAACTGGGTGGCGGTGAGCCTCGTGGACAACTGGCTCGTCATCGGCCCGCTGCGCGCGGTGGCGGAAGGGGCGTCGTCCATCACCGGCACCGCCGAAATCCTCCCCACCGCGCAGCTGCCCCGGCTGCTGGGTGACAGCTCGCGCCTCAACCTGGGCTTCCCGCTGGCGCTCGTGGCGGCGCTGGGCGTCTGGGTGTGGCTGTCCCGCACGCGCTCCGGCTACGAGACGCGCGCCGTGGGCCTCAGCCCGGAAGCGGCCCGGGCCGCGGGCATCCCCACGCTGTGGCGCGCGGGCGGGGCCATGGCGCTCGCGGGCGCGCTGGCGGGCCTCGCGGGCGCGGTGCTGGTGCTGGGCACGGAGGGCCGCTACCCGGGTTCGCTGGGCGCGCCCTACGGCTTCGACGGCATCGCCATCGCGCTCATCGGCAACAACCACCCGCTGGGCGCGGCGCTGTCCGCGGCCGTCTTCGGCATCCTGCGCGCGGGCGGCACGCGCATGCAGCTGCTCGGCGTGCACAAGAGCTTCCCGGAGCTCATCCAGGGCTTCGCGCTGCTCTTCGTCGCCGGCCGCATGGTGTGGCTCGCCCTGCTGGACCGGCGCCAGAAGCGCGCGCAGACCCAGGCACAAGGCCCGGCCCAGGCCGGAGCGGAGGTGCCCCGTGTTTGAGGTGCTCCACTCGCTCCTCTTCTCCACCCTGGACGCGGCCCCCGCCCTGGTGTTCGCCGCGCTGGGCGCGATGCTCTCCGAGCGCGCCGGCGTGGTGAGCGTGGGCGTCGAAGGAATGATGCGCACCGGCGCCTTCTTCGCGGCCGTGGCGGCGCTCGTGATGCCCACGCCGCTCGCGGTGCTCGTGGGCATGGGCGCGGGCGCCGGCATCGCCGCGGTGCACGGGTTCCTGAGCATCCGCTGGCGGTCGGATCAGGTCGTCTCCGGCATGGCCCTCAACCTGGTGGCCATGGCGGGAGGCACCTTCCTGCTGGAGTCCCTCTACGGCCCCAACGGCACGCCCGCCATCACCCAGCTGTCGCGCTGGAACCTCCCGGGCCTGTCCCACGTCCCGCTCCTGGGCGCGCTGTCCGGCCACGCGGCGCCCACGTACCTGGCGCTCACCCTGCCCTTCGTCTTCCACCTGCTCCTGACGCGCACGCCGCTGGGCCTGAGACTGCGCGCCGTGGGCGACAAGCCGCACGCGGTGGCCACGCTGGGCCTGTCCGTGCCCGCCCTGCGCTGGGGCGCGGTGCTGGGCGGCGGGCTGATGGCGGGCCTGGGCGGCGCGGTGCTGTCCACCGCCGTCCTGGACCGCTTCGAACAGCACACCCCCGCGGGCCTGGGCTTCATGGCCCTGGCCGCGATGGTGTTCGGCCGCTGGACGCCGCTGGGGGCCTTCGCCGCCGCGCTCTTCTTCGCCTTCGGCAACGCGCTGCGAATCGGCCTGGCCTCGAGTGCTCCCTGGCTCCTCGACCTGGTTCCCCAGGGCTTCCTGCTCGCCCTGCCCTACCTGTTGACCCTCCTCGTCCTCGCGCTCCAGGGCCAACGCGGCCACGCTCCCGCCGCCCTGGGCACCCCGTACGAGCAGGAGTCCCGCTGACCATTTTGAGAGGGAGTGGGTGCATCAATACCCGGGTCTGGATTCACTTTTGGTCAGCCCCGACCCGTCAAATCTGAAGCGGCCACCCGTCCTGATGCGTCTGGTCATCCTTCGGGAAGCCGCCAACCCCCTGACCTTATTGGATCACACTTTTCGGCATTTCCAGTGTGGGCTGATCTGCCATCGGGTGGACGTCCGGCATGGCGCTGGCATGGGAGTGCGACCATGTCGGATTGCGTACCGGACAGCGAGCAGGCGCAGCAGGTGGGCCTGTGCGGTTCCGGGACGCGGTCCCCCGGGTTCGTGACGGCGCCTCCGGGCGTTGGCGGACCCGGTTTCCAGGCCGGGGTGGCATGACCATGCAGACGACGGGAACAGGCTCGACGTCACCCCAGCGGCCGCGAGTGATCGCGGTCAACGTGGAATCCGGCGGCGTGGAGCGGGTGCGCTCCATCCTGACGCCGGCCGGCTACGACGTGCTGCCCGCGCGCGGGACGACGGCCGCGCTGGAGGCGGTGTCGCGCCACTCCGCGGACCTGGTGCTGCTGGACGTGGACAGCGCCCGCACGGTGGGCCTGGCCGCGTACCGGCGCCTTCGCGAGGAGCTGGCCCCGCCGCAGTTCCCCATCCTCATGCTCACGCCCTCCGCGGACCGCCAGACGCGCCGCGAGGTGATGGAGGCAGGTGTGGACGACTTGCTGACGACCGAACCCCTGGACCCGCTGGAGCTGAAGGTGCGCGTCCACACCCTGCTGGAGCTCAAGGCGCACCGCGAGCAGGGCGGCGTCCGGGAAGTGCTTCAGGACCCGCGCACCCGCTGGGTGCGCATGGAGCGCCTGGCGCGCGTGGGCACGCTCGCCGCGGACCTGGCCACGCAGATGGACCAGCTGGGCGTGGGCCTCCAGCGGGCGCTGGAGCACGTGCGCGCCCGCGCTGGCCTGGGGCTGCCGCCGGACACGGAGGAGCTGCTCAAGCTGGGCGTGGCGGGCGAGCAGATGCGCCTGCACGGCCAGCACCTGCTGTCCCTGGGCCCCACCAGCCCCAAGGACATCCAGCGCTTCGACCTGCGGGAGGTGGTGCCGGAGGTGGTGTCGCACCTGCGCGCCGCCGGGCGCCTGGGCCGCGCGGACGTGCGCGTGGTGCTGCCGGAGGACCCCATCGCGGTGGTCTTCAACCGCCGTCAGCTGGAGCAGGTGGTGACGGAGCTCGTCTGCAACGCGGTGGACGCCGTGGAGGACGTGAAGGACCGGCCGCGCGTGGTGCAGGTGGGCGTGGAGATGCCCGACATGTTCGGCGACTTCGGCCCCCAGCTCTTCGTGAAGGACACCGGCATCGGCATCTTCGAGGACGAGCTGCAGGCCATCTTCTCGCCGTACTACACGACCAAGGCCCCGGAAAAGAGCGTGGGCCTGGGCCTCACGGTGGCGCGCACCCTGGTGGAGAGCATGGGCGGCAAGCTGACCGTGAAGAGCCGCGTCAACCTGGGCAGCACCTTCACGGTGGAGCTGCCCGAGCAGACGTCGTCCTGGTAGCCCCGGAGCCACCACACGGGCGGGGAGCGCGTCCCCGCCCGCGTGAAGCCGGCTAGAAGCGGTAGGCCACGCCCGCCAGCGCTTCCATCGTGAAGTAGCTGTCGTCGAAGCGCGGGACGATGGAGGGCCCCAACCGCAGGTTGAAGTTCACGTTGAGGTTGTTGTTCACGAAGTACTCCAGGCCGCCTCCGAAGAGGATGGGGATGACCGGCCCGATGCCTTCACCGATGTAGACGTTGAACGGCACGTCGATGCCGGCGTTGATCATCAGCGCGCTGCCCACGGGGATGCCCACCACGAACGCCACCGGCAGTGCCATGCCGAAGAGCGTGTTCCCCCGGGGGAAGTAGACGAACGGCCCCGGCTGGAAGGTGATGGCGAAGGCCACCTTGTCCGTCTGCGCGATCATCACGCGCAGCCAGCCCTGGAGCTTGAGGCCCGCGTCGGACGCGTCCACCAGGCCCTCACGGCCCCAGTTGAAGCTGAACTTGCCGCCGACATCCACGTTGTCCGAGCCGCCGTGCAGCAGGCCCAGCGACAGGCCCGGGAAGCCGATCTGCGCGCTGAACATGTTGCGGCCCGAGCCGACGGTCTCCGCCGCCAGCAGGGACCAGCCCTGCCCGCGAGCCATCGCGGTGCCGGGGACGGCCAGGAGCACGGCCAGGAGGAAACCAGGAATGAAGCGCTTCACGAGGTTCCTTTCAGCGAAGGGCCGCGACTCGGGAAGCCGCGACCCAGGGGTTGAGTTGAAGGGTGATTCAAGACTCAGGACTCAGGCCGGCTGGCCGCGATCACGTGCCAGCGCCAGGAAGGCGTCGATGAGGGCGCCCAGCTTCGCCTCCGCGCGCTGGCGGGCCTGGGGGAGCGGCTCGCCGGGGGCGGGCGTCTCCTTGTGCTCGAAGTAGTATTTGATCTTCGGCTCGGTGCCGGAGGGGCGCAGGGTGACGCGGCCGCCGCCCTCCAGCGCGAAGGCGACGACGTTGGACGGAGGCAGGCCGCCCTCGCCCTGCTGGTAGTCACGCACGGCGCTCACGCGGGTGCCACCGATGTCCTGGGGCGGCGAGGCGCGGAAGGCCTGCATGATGGCGCGGATGGTCTGCGCACCGGCGGCGCCGGGCAGCGTCACGTTGCGCTGGGCGCCCACGTGCAGGCCGAAGCGGCGCTGGATCTCCTCCAGGTAGCCCAGCACGGTGACGCCGCGCGCCTCGCACCACGCGGCCAGGTCCGCCATCACCAGCGCCGCGCCCACGCCGTCCTTGTCGCGGGTGGCGGTGCCCACGGTGTAGCCGAGCGCCTCCTCGTAGCCGAAGACGAACTGCGTGCCGTCCTTCGCCGTGCGCTCCAGCGCGCGGTTGGCGATCCACTTGAAGCCGGTGAGCACCTCGTCGTACGCGGCGTCCAGCCCGCGCGCGATTTCGCCCAGTTGCGTGGAGGACACGATGGTGGTGACGACGTGCGGGCGCGCGCGCTTCGTCCCCTGAGTGAGGACGTAGTGGCCCAGCAGCACGCCCACCTCGTTGCCGGTGAGCAGGCGCAGCTTCCCGGACGCATCCCGCGCCATCACCGCGAGCCGGTCCGCGTCCGGATCATTGGCGAGCACCAGGTCCGCCTTCACGCGCTCCGCGGTGGCGACGGACAGGTCCATCGCGCCCGGCTCCTCCGGGTTGGGGAAGCGCACGGTGGGGAAGCGGCCGTCGGGCTGCTGCTGCTCGGCCACGGGCGTCACGCGCGGGAAGCCCGCCTCCTTGAGCGCGAGCGCCGCCCACGCGCCGCCCACGCCGTGCATGGCGGTGTAGACGATGGACAGCGTGTCGCTGCCCTTGCGGTACAGGCGCAGGTCCAGGATGGCGCGCAGGTACGCGTTGCCCACGTCCTCCGGCAGGTCGCGCCACAGCCCCTTGGCGCGCCCTTCCGCGGGCGTGAGCAGGGGGACGGCGTTGGCCGCCTCCACCTTCGCGATGGCGTCCGCGATGCCCACGTCCTGCGGCGGGACGATTTGAGCGCCGTTGCCCCAGTAGACCTTGTAGCCGTTGTACTCGGGCGGGTTGTGGCTGGCGGTCACCATCACCGCGGCGGCGGCGTTGAGGTGCAGCACGGCGAACGCGGTGACGGGCGTGGGCACCGGCTCTGGGAAGACGTGCGCGGGGATGCCCTCCGCGGCGAACACGGCGGCGGTGTCCTCCGACAGCTCCTTGCTGAGGCGGCGCGCGTCGCGGCCCACCACCACGCCGCGCGTGGTGACGTCCGGCACGGTGGCCTTGAGGTAGCGCGCCAGGCCCGCGGTGGTGCGGCGCACGACGGCGCGGTTCATCCGGTTGGGGCCGGCACCCAGCACGCCGCGCAGGCCCGCCGTGCCGAACTCCAGGTCCTGCGCGAAGCGGTCCGCCAGGTCCGCCCAGTCCGACTTCGCGAGCACATTGGCCAGCTCCGCCTGGGTCTCCGGATCCGGATCCGCCTTGCGCCAGGCCTCCGCCCGCTCCCTGAGTCCGGTCGTGTCCATCGCGCGTTGCCTCGTGGTTGAAGAAGGGCGTTCAGCCCTTGTAGTCGGTGAGGTGCTTGCGGCGCACCGGCCCCTTGGGGCCATCCTTGTTGTTCTGACACGCGACGCAGAACTCCGCGTAGGGCATGGCCTTCAGCCGGCCCATGGGAATCTCGTCGCCGCACTCCTCGCAGTCGCCGAAGGAGTCCGGATCCTCGCGCAGCTTGCCCAGCGCCTTCACCACGCGCGCCAGCGTGCCGTCGGTGTTGCGGTTCCGGCTGGACGCGATGGCCTGCATCATCTCGTTGAGGGGCTGCTCGTCCTCGTCGCCGCCCACGCGCGCCTCGTCGGTGCGGTTGGGTTCGATGCGCAGGGGCGTCTTCCCGGTCAGCTCCGCGTGGAGCGCGAGCAACTGCTGGAGGAAGTCCTCTCGCTGCTTCGGGGTCACGGTGCGGGCTCCGGAAGGTCAGTACTGCGCGGTGGAGATCTGCCCGGTGACGATGGCCACGGACGCGGAAGCGCCCAGGCGGTTGGCGCCCGCGCGCAAGAGCTTCACGGCGTCCTCCGCGGAACGCACGCCACCGGAGGCCTTCACGCCCACCTCGTCCCCCACCACCGCGCGCATCAGCTCGATGTCCTTCACCGTGGCGCCGCCGGGCCCGAAGCCGGTGGACGTCTTCACGAACGCGGCGCCCGCGGCCTTGGACAGCGCGCACGCGACGACCTTCTCCTCGTCCGTGAGGTGGCCCGTCTCCAGGATGACCTTCACGGGCAGCGGGTGGCTGGCCTCCACCACCGCGGCGATGTCCTGGTGCACGCGCTGGTAGTCGTGCGCCTTGAGCGCGCCCAGGTTGAGCACCATGTCGATTTCACGTGCCCCGGCGCGGATGGCCTCGCGCGCCTCGAAGGCCTTCGCGGACGACAGCGCGGCGCCCAGCGGGAAGCCCACCACGGCGATGGGCACGACGGTGGAGCCCGCCAACACGCGCGCGGCGGTGGCCACGTGGCAGCTGTTCACGCACACGGTGGCGAAGCCGTACTGGCGGGCCTCCTCGGCCACGCGCACCACGTCCTCGGCGCGCGCCTCGGGCTTGAGCAGCGTGTGGTCGATGTACGGCGCCAGGTCCGAGGCCTTGAGGAGGGTGGCCGGGTCCACGCGCGCGGTGGCGGTCTTCACGCCGGGCGGGCGCGGGGGCTCCGGGTTCAGGACGGCGGCGGGCGCGGGCGGCACCGCTTCCTGCTGGACCTTCCAGGCGTGCAGACGGTGACGGGCCTGGTCGACCAGCTCTTCCAGGACGGTGAAGAAGGCTTCGGCGTCGGACGGCATGCCGCGCCCCTTAGCCCACTCCCGGCCCTCGGGGAAGCGCTCGCGGGGGAACGGGACGCCCGGTCAACGCACGGGGGGACGCGAAGGGGAGCGGGGCTGTAGAGTTCCAACCCGTGAAGGTCTTCGCGCGGCTGCTCGCACTCCTTGTCCTCCTCCTCGCGGCGCTGCCGGGCCACGCGGCGGCTCCGGCCTCCTCGGGCCTCCCCTCCCCCGCCCCGGGCCGGCTGACGGTCTACTTCCTCGACGTGGGCCAGGGGGACGCGGCGCTCATCGTGTCGCCCACGGGCAAGACGGTGCTCATCGACGGCGGGCCCCCGGAGGCCGGCACGCGGCTGGCGGCGCGGCTGCGCGAGCTGGTGAAGGGACCATTGGACCTGGTCATCCTCACCCACCCGCACCTGGACCACCTGGGCGGGCTGCGCGCGGCGGTGAAGGCGGTGGGCGCCAGGCGGTTCATGGACCCCGGCTTCGACCACCCGAGCGAGGCGTACCGCGACCTGCTGGACTTCGTGGGCAACGAGGTGGGCCAGGTGATGAGCCCGGAGCCCAACCCTTCCTCGCCCCAGACGCTGCTCACCGTGGGCCTGGGCGAAGGCGTGGCGCTCACCGTGCTCTGGCCGCGCGTGCCCCAGGAGCCGTTCCTCGCGAACACGCGCTCGGACGCGAACGCGAACTCCATCGTCACCAAGCTCACCTATGGGAAGACGGCGTTCCTCTTCACGGGGGACTCGGAGCCGCCCACGGAAGAGGTGCTGCTGCAGAAGCCGGTGGACCTCGCCGCCACGGTGCTGAAGGTGGCGCACCACGGCGGCAAGCACTCCTCCACCGCGGCCTTCCTGGAGCGCGTGAAGCCGCAGGCGGCGGTCATCTCCTGCGGCGTGGGCAACGACTACGGCCACCCGAGCCCGGAGGTCCTGGGCCGCCTGCGCGACGTGCGCGCGCGGACCTTCCGCACCGACCAGGACGGCGAGGTGATGGCGGTGAGCGACGGCGCGACCGTGACGTTGCGCTCGGCGAGGGGCGGCGCAGGGGCCTCCAGCGTGTCCGGCACGCAGCAGTCAGGAGGCCCGGTGGCGCTGGGCCCCATCGAACCCACGCCGCACGGCCGCGCCGGCCGCTCCGTGGAGAAGGAACCGGAGCCGGGCGCGTCCCGGACCCGGACGCCGGTGGAGCCCACGGCCCCCGCGGCCACGGGCGAGCGCTTCGTGTCGCTGAAGGGCAGCAAGGTGTTCCACCGCGAGAGCTGCTCGACCTTGAAGCGCTCGAAGAACGAGCGCACCGTCTATCCAAGCCGCGCCGACGCCCTGCGTGAGCGCCGCCCCGCCGAGGATTGCCATCCATGAAGGCCCGCATCGCGCTGGGAGTGGGGCTGATGCTCGCCTCCCTGGCCTGTCAGCAGCAGTCGTCCGCGCCGCCCGCGCAGGCGGCCCCGGAGAAGTCGCGCTACTTCGGCGGCGCGCCGGACGGGAAGCTCCACGTGTACTTCTTCGACGTGGGCGCGGGGGATGCCGCGCTCATCGTCACGCCGCGCGGCAACACGGTGCTGGTGGATTCAGGGCCCGCGTCCGCCGAGTCCCACCTGGTGAACCGGCTGCCGGAGCTGCTGCGCCGCGAGCTGGACCTGGTGGTCCTCACCCAGCCGGATCCGAAGCACCACGGCGCGTTGGAGGCGGTGCTCAAGCGCGTGGGCGCGCGGCGGTTGATGGAGCCGCAGCTGCCCGACACGTCGAAGACCTACGACGCGCTGCTGACGGCGGTGGGCTCGCGGGGGGTGCAGATCATCTCCCCCGCGCCGTCCTCGTCCGCGCCCAAGGAGCTGGTGCGGTTGACGCTGGAGGACCGGGTGAACCTCACGGTGCTCTGGCCCCGCGCGCCCGCGGAGCCGCTCCTGAAGGGGGCCGCGGACGCGGAGGGGCGCAACGCGGCGAACTCCATCGTGCTGCGCCTGACGTACGACGACACGTCGGTCATCTTCGCGGGCGGCGCGCGCGGTGAGACGGAGGCCCAGCTGCTGGAGCGTGGGCTGCTGTCCCCGGCCACGCTGCTGAAGGTCGCCTCGCCCGGCGTGGAGGGGGCGAACTCGCTGGCCTACCTGGAGGAGGTGCGGCCGCAGGCGGCGGTGTTCAGCGGGGATGACAGCCTGGGGAAGAACCCGAAGGTGAAGGAGCTCCTCGCGCGGCTGCGCGGCGTGGATGCGCGGGCGTTCCGCACGGACGTGAACGGCGAGTTGCACGCGGTGAGCGACGGCAAGCAGTTCACGCTCTCGCTCCAGCGTCCGACACCGGGGGAGGCGGGCGGCACGCGGCGCATCTTCCCGGGGTTGGATCCGCGCCCGGCGCTGGTGCGGACGGCGAAGCCCGCGCCCGTGGTGAAGCCGGCGCCCACCGAGCCGCCCCCGGCCATCAAGACAGAGCCCGCGCGAGTCGTCGCGGCACCGCGAGACACGACGTCCCGCGCCAGCAATGTGACGGACGTGGATGACCTGCCCACCGCGAGCAAGGGCACGCGGACGGAGGAGCCGGAGAAGGCGGTGCGCTCTTCCGCCAGTTCGTCCATGGGTGGCTACCGGGCGAGCAAGAACAAGCAGATCTTCCACAAGGCCACCTGCCGGAGCGTGAAGCTCATCAATCCGGAGAACCTGCTCACGTGGAGCACGCGTGACGCGGCGGTGAAGTCGGGCCGCAAGCCCGCGGGAGACTGCAACCCGTGACGAAGAAGACGAAGCCCCGGTCCAGGGCCACGGTGGACCGCATCGAAGACGACGTCGCCGTGCTGGTGGTGGACGGTCAACAGATGACCCGCGCGCTGGACACCCTGCCGCCCGGCGTGCGCGAAGGCGACGTCTTGGACCTGGAGACGGGGACGGTGGACGCCGAAGCCACCGAGTCCCTGCGCACCGACGTCCGCGCCGCGAGGGAACGGGCGATGGGTGGCAAGAAGCCGCCCGCGGGAGACTTCGACCTCTGAGCAGGGCCGCGCGCTCGACGGGCGAACGCGGCTGGCCGGTCGCAGGAGCCGGAGTGACCGGCTGAATCGGAGCCTCCTGTTCGACGTGCCGTCAGCCCGGCCGGAACAGGAGGCGGAGAGTGGGAGCGGGCCTGCTCACCGCAGGGTGCGGAAAGCAGGCCCAACTCACAGGTGGACTACGGCGTGGAACCTTCCGCCGGAGCCGCGGGCTCACCACCCGCCGCGGTCCCCTGCGGGGGCACCACGGGCTGGGCGGCGCCCGGGGCGGGGGCGGCGCCCGGAGCGGGAGCGGCGCCCGGAGCGGGAGCGGCCTGACGCGGGGCCGGAGCCACGGGCGGCGGCGCCTTGCCGGTCACCTTGTTGACCATGTCCGCCAGGGCGGGAGGCAGCATGCCCGCCGCCCCCAGGCCGAACAGCGCCACCGCCGGCAGGACGATGAGCAGCACCAGCACCAGCGCCACCACCTTCAGAGGGCTGCCACGGCGGGCCGGCACCACGGGACGCTTCCGGGCGGCCTTCGAGTCCACCTGGCGCGCGTCCTCTTCTTCCTCCTCGTCGTCGCGGGGATCCTCGCGCGTCTCGTCCTGACCCGGGTCCTCCTCGTCCGAGCCATCGCCCCGGTTGCCGGGCAGGTCCAGGTCGGAGAACAGCTCGTTGAGGGGTGCACCGCTCGCCGCGGGGGCATCCTCCACGGGCGCGGCCACCGCACGGCGCGGGGCGGGCGTGGGCACCGGGGCGGGCGCCTGGCGGTTGTTGCCGAAGAGCGTGCCCTCGTCCTCGTCTCCGTCGCGCTCGAAGCCGCCGTTGTCGTCCTCGGACGCGGCGGGCTCGCTCTCCGCGTAGAAGGGCTGCTGGGGCTCCGGCTCGCGACGGGCGGGCGCGCCGCGCGACGGAGGCGCGGCGGCCACGGGCGGCGGCTCCGGCGGCGGAGGCGGCGGCTCCGGCGCCGCGGCGGGCGCGAGCAGCGCGGCCAGCTCCGGGATGTCCGAACCGCGCTTCCAGTCCGGCATGCCCTGGCGCCAGAAGAAGCTGCGCGCGCTGATGGTGCCCGCGGCCATCCACTCGGCCACGGCCGACTCGTCCAGCGGGCCCTCCTGCTTGTTGCGCACCATCACGAACCACGGCGCCCCGGCTGTCTGGCGGGGAGGCGCGGTGCGCGTGGGCTCATCGTCCCAGGGGGTCTGGGGAGCCGACGCAGGAGGTTTGGCCAGGGGCGCAGGCACTGCCGCGGCGGACACCGGTGCCGGAGCGGCGGCCGCGGGCGCGGCGGCGGCACCACCTCCCGCCAGCGAACGCTCCTGGGCCCGGATGCGCTCCACGTCGGCGAGCGACACCACGCGGGTGCTCTCCTCCTCGGCGGGCCCTTCCACGGTGATGACGTTCTGGCAGTTCTTGCAACGGACCTTGACCGTCTTGCCGCGGACTTTCTCGTCCGCAATGGAGTACCGCTTCTGGCAATTGTCGCAGGTGAAGTTCAAAGGGGGCGTCCGGCTCTCGGGGGAAACCGGCGGGGATGCTACCGCCAGAAATCTCCCGCGCAAACACACGGTTGACTCTGTTCTTCGGCCCATCTATTCAGCCGCCCTCTGTTTCACTCCAGGCTCTACGAGGGTGGCGCATGCCGGCGAAGGATCTCGGGACCAAGCACTCGTGCTTCAAGTGCGGGACGAAGTTCTACGACATGAAGAAGCCGGACCCCATCTGCCCCAAGTGCGGGGCGGATCAGCGGGAGAACGTGGTCGCCAAGCCCACCGAGGGTCGGCGTGGCCGTCTGGCCGCCGCTCCGAAGGTCATTGAGCCCGAGCCCGAGGAGACGCCCGCCGCCGAGGAGGACGAGGAGAACCTCGACTCCTTCGGGGAGGACGAGGACGCCGAGGCCGGCGCCGAGCCCGCCGAGGACGAAGAGATCTAGCGTCTCCTGGTGGTTCCAGCATCCAGGGCCCCCCGAGCTGCTCGGGCGGGCCCTTTTGTCGTTTCCCGCCCCTCACGGCCTGGGGCCAGGAACACCCCACCCGGAGCGGGAGCCCTCGCGAGGGGCCCACACCGCTCCAGGAGGTCACCTCAGGTGCCGTTCAGACGCTCGTGGGACGACGCCAGCGACAGCTCGGTGAGTGCGCTCTCGATCTTCTCGTAGAGGTTGGGCCCCATCTCCTGCATGCCTGCCGGCCGGGCGCCCTTGCGGCGGACCCCGATGGGCAGGCGTTCGACCTCTGCGGACACTGTGAGTTGCTTCCTGGCCTGATGCATGACGAGTCCCCCTCGGGCGGAAGTGTTGGCTTCCTAGAAAGCAATTTTGCCACCAAGACAGAAGTCTGAACAAGGGGCGTGCTTCCCGGCACTTATACGGAACCCCGAGCCGACGATTTCGTTCCACGGGGCCCGGACCTGACAGCAGTGTCAGGGTCGCGCTACTTCTCCGAGCCGGCCTGACGCAGCGCTTCCACGCCCCAGGTCTGATCGACGTGGACGGTCTCCCCCGCGCGGACGGTGACGGTCCGGGACGTTTCCGGCAGCCGGTCATGCCAGAAGACGAGCGTGTGCGCCCCTTCGGGGACGCGCAACCGGAAGCGCCCGTCCGGGGCGGTGGTGGTGAAGTACGGGTGGTTGAAGGTGCGCACCACCGCGCGCATCCAGGGGTGCACGTCGCAGCGGACCTGGACGGTGCCCGGTTCGGCGGGCAGGGGGCGGCGCAGGGTCATGCCCTCCAGGGGCATGGCCACGTTGAAGACGGAACGGTTCGTCCCGGCCTGGGCGCGCACGTTGTGCACCAGCGGGTCGGAGTTGCGCAGCAGCAGCTCCCCGCCGGCCTTGGCCGCGAGCGCGGGCGGTTCGTAGTGGCACTGCTTCTGGTCCAGCACCGGCGGCGGCGCGGGCGTCTCCGGCTCAGGCAGGGCCGCGCCGTCCTGGAGCGAGACGACGGCGTGGGCCAGGGCGCCCTCCCCTCCCACCACGAGCGAGCGGTCTTGCGCCTGGTCGCCGCACACACTGGCGACGGTGGCGGTGGTCGGCGCGCTGGAGGCCTGGGGAGGGGTGCCGGTGAGGAGCACCCGGCCCTCGATTTCACCCCACTTCACCGGCCCGGTGGGGCGCGGTGCGACAGCGGCGGGAGGG
>NZ_RAWE01000510.1 GCF_003611695.1 Corallococcus carmarthensis
ATGTCGGCGTACAGCGCCTCGGCGCCGGTCAGCGCCAGTACGGTGGCGCCGAGGATGGCGACACCGATGCCGGGATGCGAGCTGAAGAAACGCACGGCCCATACAGGGTTCATCGCCTGCAGCACTTCCGGCTGCTGGATCACCCCGTAGACGCCCAGCGCCGCCAGGGCGCCGAACCAGAGCACCATGACCGGGCCGAACAGGATGCCGATCCGCGCGGTGCCGTGCTTCTGGATCAGGAACAGGCCGATCAGCACGATAAGCGCCAGCGGTACCGTCCAGTGCTCCAGGCCGTCGAAGGCGATCTCCAGCCCTTCTACCGCCGACAGTACCGAGATCGCCGGGGTGATCATGCTGTCGCCGTAGAACAGCGCCGCGCCGATCAGGCCGGCAACC
>NZ_RAWE01000511.1 GCF_003611695.1 Corallococcus carmarthensis
GTGCTCGGCGGTCCAGCGCGGCAGCTCGAACTGTCCGTCGACGGCGGCGAACACCGCGTCGGTCAGCTTGCCGGCGAAGGGCAGCACGGCCTCGGCCAGCGCGCCGCTCCCGCCGATCACCAGCGGGCCGTCCACCGGCCGTACCCGGCCGGCCTGCCAGCGCTCCAGGCGCAGCGGGGAGGGAAGGCCGACGGCGCCAACCAGGCGGCGGCCGACGGGGGAGTTGGCGAAGGCGATGTAACGATCGGTCATGGAACGGGCTCCCGGTGGAAAGGCTCCAAGGCTGAAGGTGGATTCCGCCGGCCAACGATGCCGAGGGAACGCGGGTAACAGTGTGGACAACTCTACGCAGCCACCTGTTCGCCGCAATTGACCGCGCTGACCGGGATAACGGC
>NZ_RAWE01000512.1 GCF_003611695.1 Corallococcus carmarthensis
GAACCGGCGGAGTACCGCGAGATTCACATCGCATTGCTGACCGGACTGCTGTCCCATATCGGCATGAAGGACGCCGAAAAGCAGGAGTATACCGGCGCGCGCAACGCCCGTTTCTCTATCTTCCCCGGCTCCGGGTTGTTCAAGAAACCACCCAAGTGGACCATGGTTGCTGAACTTGTGGAAACCAGCCGTCTGTGGGGGCGTATTGCCGCGCGTATCGATCCGGAATGGGTAGAGCCGGTGGCGCAACACCTGCTGAAACGCTCATACAGTGAACCGCACTGGGAGCGCGCGCAGGGGGCGGTGATGGCAACCGAAAAAGTGACCGTCTACGGCCTGCCGGTGGTGGCCGCGCGTAAGGTCAACTACAGCCAGATTGACCCGGCGCTGTGC
>NZ_RAWE01000513.1 GCF_003611695.1 Corallococcus carmarthensis
CCTCGACCCGCCGTTCCAGCTCGGCCCGGGCGAAGCGCTGCATCGCGATCCGCTCGGTTGCCTGCCTGCGGCGCTGGACCAGCACCAGCGCGCCGAACGCAGCGGCGCAGAGCAGCAGGACAAGGCTGCCCACGGCCATCCGCGCCTCCTGCCGCAGGTTGGCCGCGTCCAGCAGCACGTGCACCGTCCAGCCCGCCTTCGGCATCGTCTCGGACGCGGCGATGTAGTCGTGGGTGCCCTTCCCGTCGGGGTCGGTCACGCGGAACACCGGCACCCCGAACGACTGCCGCCGGTCCATCGGCAGGTCGCGCAGCGCGGCGTCCGCATAGCGGCGGGTGGACAGCGTCCGCGCCAGCCGTTCCTCGGTCGGCGGCTCGAGGCTGCGATAGAG
>NZ_RAWE01000514.1 GCF_003611695.1 Corallococcus carmarthensis
CGCCCCGCCCCCCGCTTCCCCAAGGCCCCTACCTGTTGTGCGACGACAGCGTCCGCCCGGAACTGTCCCTGGTGGACAAGGCCGGGCGCCTGCTCGCGGGGGGCGCACGGGTGCTCCAACTGCGCATGAAGCACACCCCGCTCCGGGAGGCGCTGGCGGCGGCCCGGGCGGTGGTGGCCCTCTGCCGGCAGGCGGGCGCGGTGTGCCTCATCAACGACCGGGTGGACCTGGCGCTCCTGTCGGACGCGCACGGGGTGCACGTGGGGGACGAGGACCTGCCCCCGGACGCGGCGCGGGAGCTGTTGGGCCCGGGCCGGTACGTGGGCGTCACGGCGCGGGGGACGCAAGGGGCGAAGGCGGCCCTGGCGGCGGGGGCGGACTACGTG
>NZ_RAWE01000515.1 GCF_003611695.1 Corallococcus carmarthensis
CTGAAATATCGTTCGCTTTGGGCGATCGGGAATTGCTATGAATTGATGAATCCGTAGATGAGATTACCTTTCTCGAAATGGACATGAAGAATGGCTTCGCTGGGCTCGCCATCCCCGAGGAGATAGCACTCAACTGCAATGTCACCATCACCATAGTCATACGTTGTCATCAACGGTATCAAGTCGCCTGCTGCGCCGTACGTAGGTAGAGGGATGGAAATGGCGGCACCTTCTAGGAAGTACACCGGCAGAAGCTCGTAGATTTCCAGAATCATGACTGAGGTCAGATCAAAGTCTTCCTGCAGTGTGCTGCTATCCAGATCCGATAGCGCCTGCACGAATTTCCGAAGTAATTCATATCTCTTGTCGTCAAGGCCTTGATCTG
>NZ_RAWE01000516.1 GCF_003611695.1 Corallococcus carmarthensis
ATGCAAAGCCGCGAGTCGAGTTTGGAGCAATGAGTGGGGGTGCATGACCCTGCTGGGAGACGGGAAGCTCGAATCGGTCACGACCGAGACGCTCGGCGGATTTCTCGAGGGAACGCGGCTTTTCGGCCGGGTGTGGACGGAAGGGCCGATAGTGGTGGGCCGCTACACCCGGGCCCGTATGCCCAATGGAGAGGAGCTCGATGTCTGCTTGTCACTCTCGCTCGAAGGCGACGGCTTGCCCAAGCTGCCCGGTTCCAAGCCCGGCGCCGCGCTCGTGCAGGCAAACGACGGTGCGACCTTCCAGTGGGACTGAGGACGAGACGTAAAGGCGCATTACAGAAACGCACCTGAAAACCACCTCCAATGACCTCAGCCACGG
>NZ_RAWE01000517.1 GCF_003611695.1 Corallococcus carmarthensis
GGCCTCGAACGCTTCCGCGATGCGCGCCCACTCCGGCTTCTCCACCTGCTTCGCCATGCCCGGAAGCGTCCGCTGCGCGCTGCGCCCCCGGCAATCCCTCACGGCACGTCATTGGCCGGACGGTTACGTTGGAAAGGACCGGGACCGCTCTCGGCCTACGACCTATGGGGCGGACGCTCAAAGCCATATCCATTTCGTAGTGGGTCGCCGTGGCTGTCGAAGGCTTTTTCTACAGCCTGCTAGTACCACCTGATCAGATTCGTGAGGGGCCGCGCGGCAGGTTCGAGTCGTCGACGAGCCTGCGGCAGAGGGGGCAGACGCCTATCCAGTGCAACAGCACCTGTTGAAGACGGCGGCGGACTTCA
>NZ_RAWE01000518.1 GCF_003611695.1 Corallococcus carmarthensis
CCGTCGTCACGTGTGGCGGGCGGGACGGGAGTGAAGGTGGCGACGACGGTGCTCTCGGTGGGCCCGTAGTGATTGAAGAGTGAGGCGGGTACGGAGGCAGGCGGGCCGTGGTGCAGGGCGTCTCCACCCGTCAGCAGGGCGCGGAGGGCCATGGGGCGGGGCCATTCTTCGCGCAGCACGGCTTCGGCGAGCGGCGTCGGCATGAAGCAGGTGGTGATGGCTTCGCGGGCCATCCACTGGAGCAGTTGGGCGGGCTCCGCGCGCGCGGCATCCGGAGGGACGACGAGGCATGCGCCAGAGGCCAGGGAGGGCCACACCTCCCAGGTGGAGGCGTCGAAGGCGACGCCCGCGGTGAG
>NZ_RAWE01000519.1 GCF_003611695.1 Corallococcus carmarthensis
GGAAATCCCCAGGAAACTCCGGCCCCCCTCCACCGATAATCCTTTTGTAGCTGTCGCCGTACAAACCTCCGTCTTCCTCCTGAAGGAGCACCCCATGGCCAGCGGCCTCGCGAACGTCCTCTCCACCGCCATCAGCACCTCCAACTCCCAGCGCTCTTCGATGGACGACATGATCGCCCAGGCCCCGCCGGAGCAGAAGGGCTTCCTGGAGGCGCAGAAGAAGGTTCAGCAGGACTCGCAGATCATGAGCACGATCACGAACCTGATGAAGAAGATGGACGAGATGGCGATGGCGGCCATCAACAACCTGAAGTAGTCGCTGACAGGTTG
>NZ_RAWE01000051.1 GCF_003611695.1 Corallococcus carmarthensis
CCCCCTGTCCCTGAGAAACACGGTCCGCTCGGGCCGCTCGCGCTGTCCCTGTCCGGCGGCGGTTATCGCGCGGCGGCGTTCCACCTGGGGACGCTGCGATTCCTGGACACCGTGGGACTGCTATCCGATGTCGTGGGCCTGTCCACCGTGTCGGGTGGAACGCTCACGGGTCTGGCCTGGGTGGTGAGCCAGCTGGACGGCAAGCCGTTCAAGGCGTTTCACGAGACCTTCTCCGCGTATCTGCTGCGGACGAATGTGATTGCCGAGGCGCTGACCGGGCTGACCTCCAACCGCGACCACGGCAGCCATGCGTGGGCCAGCCTCATCCGGTCCGCCGCGGACGTGTATGCCCGGCCGGACTTCCTGGGCGACCGGCGCTTCGGAGAGGTCCTGGACGCGGGCGGGCTCCAGTTCCAGGAAGCCATCTTCAACACCACCGAGTTCCACACCGGCCTGGACTTCCGCTTCCGGCGCAGCAACAACCCGAGCACCCTCCTGGGCAACAACGGCTACCGGCTGCCGCGCCCCGTGGCGCAGCACGTCCGGTTGGCGGACATCGCCGCCGCGTCGTCCTGCTTCCCGGGTGGCTTCGAACCACTCGTGTTCCCGCAGCAGTTCCTCTGGCCGCAGGGATATCCGCTCGACACCGCGCTGGGGGCCTTGGGGCCGGGCTACCAGAGCGGCCTGCCGCTGATGGACGGCGGCATCTACGACAACCAGGGCATCGACAGCCTGCTGCTCGCGTTCACGCGCGCGGATCCGCCGCCCACCCTGCTCATCTCCGACGTCAGCGTCCAGAGCCCGGAGATGTACAACGTCCCCGAGAACCCGACGAAGCGCGGCTGGGTGACGCTGAACGGGGTCTCCTGGATGGCCTACGGGCTCTTTGCCCTCACCCTGCTCTCCGCCGCCATCCTCGCGTGGCGCGGGTTCGAGACCGCTCGCGAGGGCACCTGGGAGCCGCGGGACTACTTCCTCTACCTGATCCCCGGCGTGCTGACGGCGTCGGTGGCGACGGCGCTGGTCTGGGCCCGTGCCCGCCTGGAGGACGTCATGTCCCTGCTCAAGCGGCAGATGGACCTGGACGTCTGGCCGTCGTTCAAGAAGCTCACGGTGCTGGAGTTCACGCAGATGCTGGTGCTCCGCGCGTCGTCGATGCTGGCGCTGACGTCCAAGGTGTTCATGAAGCGCGTGCGCGGGCTCGTGTTCGGTCAGGTGTACGGGGACTCGCGGTTCAAGGACCGGCGCATCTCCAACCTCATCTCCGCGCTCACGGTGGACCGGCCCAACCTGTTCGCGAAGTACCCGTGGCTCAAGCCCGGTGCGCACCTGGTGGCCGCGGGGACGCAGGCGTGCCAGATGCCCACCACGCTCTGGTTCACGAACGCGGCCCAGTTCACCACCGTGGAGAACGCTGGCGCGGCCACCATCTGCTACGTGCTCCTGCGCCACATCGTGGAGCACCACGACGGGCAGTACGAAGCGCCGGGCCAGCCGATGAATGCCCTGTACGAGCGCCTGCGAAAGGAGTGGGCAGTGCTCAATCAGGCCGGCGCTCCGTCGCAGGAGCGGCAGGCCGTGGCGGCCTAGCAGGTTCTGCGTGCATCGGGAGATGCCATGAGTAGGATTCGGGCAGCCCCCTCTGCCCGGAGACCTGATGGCATCACCCACTGACACGCAGGACCCGTACGAGCGCATCTACGTTGTCTGTGAACAGGTGCCCTCCGGACAGGTGGCCACCTACGGGGACATCGCCGCCATCGTCGGCGGTGGCTGTGATGCACGCACCGTGGGCCATGCGATGGCGGCGCTGGGGACGCGCGCGGCGACCGTGCCGTGGCAGCGCATCATCAACCGCACGGGAGGTATCAGCACCTCCGGCTACCGCCAGCGCGAGCTGCTGGAGGCCGAGGGCGTCGCCTTCGACGACGCGGGCCACGTGCGCATGGACACGCACCACTGGAAGGGCCCGAGCGAGGCCTGGGCACGCGCCCACGGCTTCAGCGTGCTGCCGCCCCAGGACGCGCCCGCCCCCGAGGCACAGCTCAAGCTCTTCTAGGGAGCACGGAGCGTCCGGGCATCCGGGCACGCGCGGAAAGCGCTCGGCGGGCTGCCTGCTTTTCACGGCGGAATAAAGGCGTCAGCCTCGGGTCCTCGCCCACTGCTTGGACCTCAGAAGAATGTCCTCTCCCCTGCTCCGCTGGGGCCTCGTGCTCCTGGTCTGTCTGCTGGCACCCGTCGGGTTCGCGAAGGAAGTGAAGGTCCGCAAGGCCAAGGCGAAGGCCCCGCGACTGGTGCGGATCCACACCGGCCACCGGCTCCACCGCGACGCGGCCGCCGCCTTCGAGCTCATGGCGACGGAGGCGCGCACGGCGGGGCAGCCGTTGCTCGTGACGAGCGGGTGGCGCTCGTATCAGAAGCAGCGCTCCCTGTGGCGCCTCTACCGCAAGGGCCTGGGACCCAAGGCCGCGCGGCCGGGCCGCTCCAATCACAACCGTGGGCTCGCGGTGGACCTGGTCGTGGGCAGCGAAGAGGCCTCCCCCACGTATGACTGGCTCGCGGGCAACGCATGCCGCTTCGGCTTCCGCCGCACCGTGGCGTCCGAGCCATGGCACTGGGAGTTCCGGCCGAAGAGCACCTCCGCGCCCGAGGACGGCACGGACTGCCTGGGCCGGCCCCTGGAAGTGGAACCCGCGCCCGCCGTGGTCCGCAAGGACGCCAGTTAGGCACGGGGAAGACCTTCCTGTCAGTGGGCCGCGCGAGGCGGCAGCTCCACGGTGAACTTCGCGCCGAGCCCCGGGGCGCTCTCCACGGAGATGTTTCCACCGTGCGCTTCGACAATGCGTCGCGTGATGAAGAGCCCCAACCCGAGCCCTCCATAGTTGCGCGAGGCCGCGCGCTCGAAGCGTTCGAAGATGCGGCCCTGGGCCTCGTGTGGAATGCCCATGCCGTGGTCCTCCACGACGAGCCGCGCCTTTCGTCCGTGGCTCGCCACCTCCATCCGGATGGGGTGCCCCGCGCCGTACTTCATCGCGTTGGTCAGCAGGTTGAGCATGACCTGCTCCATCCGCAGCCGGTCCCAGAGGCCCCACACCGGCTCCCCGGCCACCAGCTCGAATTCGCAGCCCGACTTCTGGAGCTGCTCCGCGACATGGGCCGCCACGTCCCGCGCCACCGCCACCAGGTCCATCTCCTCCAGGCGCAGCTCCAGCCGCTGCTCGTTGATGCGTGAGACGTCGAGCAGGTGATTCGCCAGGTGCGACAGCCGTTGGAGCTGATCCTCGAAGACCTCCAGCATCCTCGACACCTTCTCCATCGGCAGGGGACGCGAGGACGTGAGCGCGGACTCCATCTGCTGCACCCGCAGCCGCATGGAGGTCAGCGGGGTCTTCAGCTCATGGGAGGCAATGGACAGGAACTCGTCCCGCGCGCGGATGGACTCCTGCGCCGAGCAGTAGAGCTGGGCATTGTCGATGGCGACGGCGGCCCGGCGGCCCAGTTCTTCCGTCAGCGCCAGCTCCGCCGGCGCATACCTGCGCCCTGGATCCGGAGAGAGGAGGTACAGCACCCCCAGGGTGCGGCCTCGCGCCTGGAGGGGCACGCCAATCGACGGACGGCCCAGGAGCGTCCGCACCACCGCCCACCGCTCCTCCTCCAGCGCGGAGGGGTCCAGCAGCCCGCTCGACGCTTCGGACGCCTCCGACCTTCCGGTGGCCAGCACCTGGGCCGGACCGTGGAGTGCCTCCGGGTCCGGCGGGTGCCGTTGGAGGAACTCGCGAACGCCCGCAGCCCGGGCCGAAGAACGATCCGCCACCGCCACGGGCCGCAAGGCCGCGCTGTCCGTCCGCACGAAGACGACACACAGGTCCGCCAACACGGGCACCGCCAGCTCGGCGACGCGCTGGAGCGTGGTCTCGTAGTCGAGCGAGGCCACCAGTTCGCGGCTCGCCTCGGCCAGGAAACGCTGGGAGACCTCCATCTGCTTGCGCTCGGTGATGTCCGTGGCGATGCCGCAGAGCGCGTAGACCGCCCCGGTGGCGTCACGCAGCGGGAACTTCTGCGTGAGGTGGATGTGGATCCCGTCGTCGTGGGGGAGCCGCTCTTCGCGCTCCACGGACGCGCCGGACTTGAGGATGCTCCGGTTCGCCTGGTGCAGGGCCTCGGCGATCTCCTGGGGGAAGACGTCGAAGACGGTCCTCCCCGCGACCTGCTGCCGGGTGCGGTGGTAGAGCCGCTCCCACTCGCGGTTCACGAACAGGAACTGCTCCTGCGAATCCAGCAGGAAGAACACGGTCGGCGCGTTGTCCAGGATGGCGCGCAGCCGCGTCTCGCTCTCCAGCAGCGCCTCCTCCGTTCGCTTCCGCTCGGTCACGTCGATGAGCACCGCGAGCGAGCGGCTCACCCTGCCAGAGGCGTCCCGCTCCGCGATGGCGGACAAGAGGACGTCGAGGAGCTGCCCATTCTTCTTCACGACCTGGTACGGCACGTTCCAGCAGGCCCCCGTCTTGAAGTACTCGGGGAGGATGACCTCCCGGGCATACCGCCGGGACTCCGGCGTCAGGAAGTCCACCGAGTCGCGCCCGAGCACCTCCGCGCGCTCATAGCCCAGGGTGCTCAACCAGCAATCGCTGACGCTGATGAGCCGCCCGTGCTGATCAATGGAGTGCATCATCACGGGCGTGTTGTTGTAGAGCGAGCGGTACTTCTCGCCAGCCAGGCGCACCGATTCCTCAACCCACCTGCGGTCGGTGACGTCACTGACGACAGAGACACCGCCGCGGACCCGGCCGGCCTCGTCGCGAACCGGGCTCGAGCTGACGTGCAACCAGGTCCCCGCCGGCCTCTCGGCATTGCGCAGGAAGACCTCCTCGCGGCTGACGGTCTCGCCACGGAGGGCCCGGCTCATGGGCAGGCGTTCGGACGGATAGAGCGTGACCTGGTCCGGCAGGTAGAGCCCGTAGTGCGCCGGCCACCGGCTGACAGGCTCGTCGGTGAGCCCCATGCCCAGGATGAGCTCCCCCTTCGGGTTGAGGAACACGAGGTGTTCCTCATCGTCCGCCACCAGCAGCCCTTCGCCCATGCTCGCGAGGACGGCATCGAGGAGGCTGCTGTACCCTGGCGGCGTGGCACGCGCAGGCAGATGCGCTGGACTGTCGTGCAGGCGATCCATGGGGCATGGGAAGAGGACGGACGCCTCCCCTTCAACGATGGGGGCTCGCCCACCCATCCGCCAGCCGTCGCCTCTCCCTTTGTTCTTGAAACACAGAGCACCGCAGGAGCCGAGCGCAGGCCACGACGCATCCCCTGACACCGTCACGACTGGAATCTTTGTCATCCCGCATCGCTTGATGTGCGCGATGAGTCAGTCTTTACAGCGCAACAGCACATGCCAGGGGCGGGCGCCCGAGCAAGCGGTACCGCCTGGCGTGAGAACGCGGAAGGGCCCGCTCGTCGCACCGCTGTGGGCGCTCCTCCTGCTCACGCTCCTGACCGGATGTCCGATCATGGGGGGCTACCCCGATGAGACCGGGCCGAGATACAGCGGAGACCATCGGGCTCCCGTCGCCGACTCCGCGGTGGATCCCGCCTCGCTCACCGTCGTGACGTTCAACCTCGCCTTCGCGGAGAACGTCCCCGAGGCGATCACGGCCCTCTCGAGCGCACCGCTCGCGGAGGCGGACGTCATCCTGATGCAGGAGATGGACGCGCCCGCCGTGGAGCGGATCGCGACGGAGCTCGGGATGGCCTACGTCTACTACCCCGCCTCCGTGGCGAAGGATGGAGACGACTTCGGGAACGCGGTGTTGAGCCGGTGGCCCATCACTGCGGATGCGAAGATCAACCTTCCCCACGACGACCCGTATCACCAGCAACACCGCATCGCCGTTGCCGCGACGCTGGACATCCGGGGGACGCCCGTCCAGGTGGTCTCCGTGCACGGCGCGACCCCCATCGTCGGGCTGGGTGCGCGCCTGGAGCAGGCAGAGACGGTCCTTCACGCGGTCGAAGGAGCGGCGCCGTCGCAGGTCATTGCTGGCGACTTCAACACCTCCGACCCGGGAAGCCTCACGCAGACCGTGCAGCTGTTCACGGAAGGGGGCTTCCAATGGGCGTCGGAAGGTGTCGGGGACACCGCGGACTCCATCATCGGCGGCCTGCCGCTCGACTCCGTCTTCACCCGGGGCCTCACTCCGGTGGAGCGCGGCGTGGACATGCGTCCCGCGGGGAGTGATCACCATCCGGTCTGGGTGCGCTTCGCGTGGCCGCCATGACGCGGACGCACGCAATCCAGGCCCTGGGGTTGGGTGCGCTGCTCCTCTGCGCCCCCGGCTGTCTGAGCGGAGCGCGGAACCTGGGCGCGGCGACCACTCCCGTGGGGACGACCGAGGTCGGCGTTTCAGTGAACGCGATCGCCTTCGAGCGCGGCCGGGAGCGGGCGTATCTGCCCAATCCGGAGCTCACCTTCCGCAAGGGGGCCGGCGAGAACTGGGATTGGGGTGGACGGCTCACCTTGCTGGGCCTGGAGCTCGGGACCCGGCATCGGCTCATCGAGAGGTCCCCCTGGACGGTGTCCGTCGCCCCGAGCGCGGGAGCGTGGTTCGTGCCCGTCACCAACAACTCCACGGAGCCCGTCAACTTCCGCCTCGGAGCGCAGACGCTGGTCGACTATCGGCTCAATCCAACGTGGACCCTCACCGGAGGCGCCTCGTTGATGGGGACCTTCGCGGGACCGCTCACCGTCTTCCAGGGGAGGTTCAACGGAGCGCACCTGCTCGCCTCACCGGGCGGTTCGCTGGGCGTGGCGTACCGCATGAGCCCGTCCCTGGAGCTGCGAGCGGAGGGCGGCCTCGAGCTTCCGCTCGACCTGAAAGACGGCCGCCGTCCGTTGGCGGGCTACGTCGGGCTGACGCTCCGCTGGGGGCGCGCCAACGCGCGATGAGGCTGGGGCCGCCAGCCCCCATGCCAGACGCCGCCCGCCTTCCTCGGACAAGCGAAGAACAGACACTGTCACGAAATCCCTGCTTGCTGATTGGACAAGGAATCCTCTCCTATGTCTAGGATTCCGGGCCGTGAATTCCTACACGATGGTGCACCTGGCGCTCAGCGGCGCTTTCACGGTGCTCGCGCTGGTGCATTTCGCCACCTGGGTGGCGGTGCGTTCGCAACGCGTGCAGCTGTGGCTGGCATGCAGCTTCCTGGGTTTCGCGGCCATCAGCATCACGGCGGGCATGACGCACGCCCCGCTGACAGACACGCGTCCGTGGCTGCTGCTGGGGGCCTTCACATCGATTCCCCTGCCCTACACCCTGCTGCGCGTCGCCTGGGCGCTGCTGGACCTTCCGCTCACGCGCTGGCGGCGGGTGATGCTGGGGGTGGCGGTCGCGCTGGGCACGGTGCGGGTGCTGGCCGTCGGGGTCTCCCTGCAAGCCTCCTCCGTGGAGGGGTTGACCGCGGACCAGCTGGGGCGCGAGACCGCGAGCCTGGGGCTGCCCCTGTTCTGGCTGCTCGCGGTGGGGGTGGGCGCGATCTGGACCATCGAAGCGGTGCGGCTGCTGAAGCGGCGGGGCGCGATGGCGGCGGCCGTGCTCACCGCGGCGCTTTGCGCATTGGCGCTCCTGATGCGCGAGCTCGCGGTGGACGCCGGGTGGGTGGACGGGTTCCACGTGCTCCCGCTGGTGGGGCTGCCGTTCCTGCTGCTGTCCTCCACCGCGCTGGCCATCCTGACGGCGCGCTCGCTGCGCGGCGCGGACCTGGGGACGGGCATCCACCGCTACCGGCGGCTCTCGCGGCTGGGGCGTGGCGGCATGGGCGAGGTGTGGCTGGCGCTGCGCACCGGCCGCGCGGGCTTCCACCGGCTGGTCGTCCTCAAGCGGATGCTGGAGGACCACGGCGGGGACGAGGCAGAGGCCGCGGAGGTCCGCGTGCAGCGCTTCATCGGCGAGGCGCGCACCTCCGCGCGGCTGCACCATCCCAATATCGTCTCCGTCCATGACCTGGGGCAGGTGGACGGCGCGTGGTTCATCGTCATGGAGTACCTGAGCGGCGTGAACGTGCTGGAGCTCGTCAAGCGCGCCGCGACCGCCGGGGTGCTGCCGCTGGAGGTGGTGGTCGAGCTCTGCCAGCAGGCACTGCGCGGGCTGGCCTACGCGCACGAGCAGGGCGTCACGCACCGGGACATCAGCACGGACAACCTGGTCGTTTCCTTCGACGGCGTGGTGAAGGTGGTGGACTTCGGCATCGCCCAGCGCACCGGCGCGGCTCCGGAGCGCATCACCCTGGCGTCTCCGGCTCCCGGCGACGGCCGCCTCACCCAGGTGGGAGGCATCATCGGGAAGCTGGCGTACATGCCTCCCGAGCGGCTGGAGGGTGCCGACGCGACCCCCTCCGGAGACCTCTTCGCGCTCGGCTGCGTTCTCTTCGAGCTGCTCACGCTCAACGTGTCGCGGATGGTGCATCCCGCCCCCAGCCAGCTGAAGGCCGTGGGGCGGGCGGACGCCCCCGAGGCCTCACGCATGCTCCGGGAGGTCCTGGAGGTGGCGCTCCATCCGCGCCCGGAGCGCCGCTTCGTGAACGCCAGCGCCTTCCACCGCGCGTTGGAACCGGTGCGACAGTTGCTACCCGCGGTGGAGCTGGCTGGCTGCGCGCACACTTCCCGGAGCGCTGGGCCCGTGAGCAGCGACTGCTGGCGCTGGGCGACCCCACGCCCGGGGAAGTGGAGGCCCTCCTGCGGAGCGCGCCGCCCTCCGTGGCGGCAACCCTTGTCGCGGACACGCTTGAAACCGCGGCCACTACCGAGCTCATCGCCCACGGCGCCGCCCCCGGACAACCCACCCTGCCACTGCGTTCGCGGCGCTGAAGCCCCATGCCGCCGCGATGACGTTCAACCGGTCATCCGGTCACTGAAGCGCTTCGAGCAAAGCCGCCTGGAGCGCCTTCCGGTTCTCGGGGAAGTGCTGGCTGGGATAGGGCCGCGCTCCGCTCAGGATGGTTTCGTACTGCCGGTACATCGGGTCGGAGCGCGCGGGCTCCTGCTGATAGAAGGCGCGCGTGGCCTGCAGCAGGTAGCGGGGCCGGGTGCCCTCGGGACCGTCCTTGCTGAAGGCGATGAGGCTGCGAGTCTCGGGGGCCTGCATGAACGACGTGAAGGCCCGGGCATCCTCCGCGCACGTCCCGGTGCATTTCGCGTTGAGCACCAGCGCATCCACGAAGACCGCCGGAGCCGAGCCCGTGCCCAGCGGAACCGAGATGACCTCCGGGAGCGGCATGGAGGGCTGGGCCTTGAGGATGTAGAACAGGCGCTCGGTGTAGCCCATGAAGCCGTTGGCCTGCTCCGCGGCGAAGGCCTCCTCCGCCACCGAGTTGTCCGCGTAGCTGCCATCCAGGCACGGATTGACGCCCGCTTCGAGCGAGCAGCTGTCGACGACCTCCGCGAACGCCCCCACCGTCGGTGAGTCGAGCGGCAGGGAGATGGCCCTCGCGATCGCATCCCCCGGATGCGTGTCCGCCCAGGCATCCAGGTACGACGAAGGCAGCGTCCAGCTTCCATCGAAGTTCGTCGCCAGCGGGCGCTTGCCGGGAGCCGCCTCGCGGAGGATCCGCACGAGCGAGGCGCTGTCGGTGGCGGACCGGATGTTCGTGCTCCGCGCATAGACGACGTTGGTGCACAGGTAGGTGGGCACGCCAAAATCCTGACCGTTGATGCGGACGGCCTCCTCCGCCGCGGGGTGCGCGACGCCCGACTCCAGCGCGACCGGCTGGATCCAGCCCTTCGCCGCGAGCGAGCCGAGCAGCAGCGTGTCCACCTCCACCACCTGGGCGGCCCCCGCTTCCGCGCCCAGGAGCGTGTTCAGCGTTCCCCCTTCATCCAGGTCATAGACATCCAGGTTGGCGTCGAACACGACGTCCAGGTCGATCTCCGGATGGGCGCGCTCGAAGTCGGCTTCCAGCCGCTGCTCCAGGCTGGCGAAGCTGTCCCCCGCGGAGTCCGGGATGTATGGGAACAGGACGGCCTTCAGCGGCCGCTTGGGAATGGGATCGGGGTCGGATGACTCCGAGCAGGCGCTCAGGACCAGCACGACGGGGAAGATCAGGGCTCTCCAACTCATGACGGATGACCTCTCTTTGGATGGACGCCGGGCGGCAGTCCATAGCAGGTCGCGGCCATGCCCGGCCACCCGCTGGCGCGCGAGTGCCTCACGGTTGGATGATGTCTGGCGATGCGTGACTCGAAGCGGCTGATGGCGGTGGGAATGCTTCTGGCGGCGATGCCCGCCTGGGCCAGCGACATGTGCGGGCTTGGGGGCCTGGTGATGCTCCCGCCCGTCTATGTGTGGATCTTCATCGCAGGCATCATCGGCCTGGCGGTGCGCACGCCCCGCTCCGCGCGCATCGCCCTGGCGGTGCTGGTCGTCGGAGGCCTTCCCTCGTTGGGTACGGCGGTCCTCTGCCTCAGTGCGTCCTTCCACGATGCGGAGCTCAAGCACCCGACGATGTTCACCTGGGCGGTGGGCGCGCTCTTCCTGCTGACCGCGTCCCACGTCTGGGCCTTCTGGCGGCTCCTCCTGCGAGTGTCGAAGCAGGAGGGAAGCGGCGCGGTCCCCCCGACGGCGGACTCCTAGCGCGCGAGGAAGGCGCGCATCTCGGAGACGACCTCCGCCTGCCGCGCGAGCCAGACGTAGTGCCCGGCGCCCTGGAGCGTCACGAGCTTCCAGTTCGGCAGGCTCTTGAGCAGGGCTTCCTGAGCGGCCTCGTGCTGACGCAGCTCCGGCAGGAAGGCCTGGGCCCGCTCGCGCAGGTCGGCGGAGACGTTCTCCGCCTGGGTCAGGGACTCCACCCACCCCGCGAAGGCCTGGTCGTCGGAGATGGCCAGCACGGGCCCCTTCAGCTTCGCGTAGTCCGGCAGGGCCGCGCCCCGCACGCACTGCTCCGTCGACTCGGGGAGCCGGTGGTAGCGCAGGTACGCGCCGGTGGCGGCGTCGAACTCATACGCCTGATCAATCTCGTGCGGGGGGAACGGGCCGCCCAGGTCGCGCGCCAGCAGCGCCGTCACGGCCTCGCGTGACGGCTGCCCGTCGAGCACGGTGAACGGCAGCGGCGGCAGCGGACCGGGCTTCAGGAACGCGGCGATCTCCCCCTTGTTGTCCGTGGCGTCCAGGAAGATGAACGCCTCCACGCGCTCCGGATGGTTCACGCCCATCCAGTTCAACTCATCCCCCGCGAGCGAGTGCCCCGCGAGCGTCGCCTTCGCGAGCCCCAGCCCGTCCAGCGCGGCCAGCACGTCGTGCCCCAACGTCGCGCTGTCGTAGCCGGTGGCGGGCCAGCTCGACGCGCCGAAGCCGCGCCGGGTGAAGGCATACACGTGATGCGTGGCGATGAACTCCGGCGCCAGCACATCGTAGACGTGGCCCGTGCTCCCCATGCCCGGCAGGAACACCAGCGCCGGTCCCTTGCCGCCGTAGTCCAGCACCTCCAGCTCGACCTCCGGGGCCACCGTCACCCGCCGCACCTGGTGCAGGGGATCCTCCGTGCCGTCGTGCGGCGAGGACGGCGTGGTGGCACAGGCGGAGAGCAGCAGCACCCACGACAGACGGAGCCAGGACGTTCGCATGGGCGGCAACCTTTGCATGGCCCGCCGCGACAACGGAACAGACTCAAGCCGGTAAAGCACACCTAGCTTGATTTCAGCGGAACTTTCCACCCCTCGCTGAATCCCCCCTGGAGACGGATGATGCGCTCGAATTGGATGACGTGGTCCCCTGCCCTGCTGCTGTCCGCGGGCCTGATGCTGGCCGCGTGCGGCGGCGCGGAGGTGGAGGCACCCGGGCTGGACATGTCTGCCATTGGCACGGTGGAGGGGGAAGCGAACTCCCCCATCTACGACCGGGCGCGTGCGTACGCCGCCGCCAATCCCAAGCGTGACGGCGGTTCGTGGAACCAGTGGTGCGGTTCGCTGATGGTGCGCTTCGGGCAGCTTCCGGACTCCGCGGTGCGTCCCACCGCCATCGAGGCGTACCGCGCATCTCGCATCGTCTCCACGGATGCGTCCAAGGCGCTGACGGGGGCCTTCCACTGGTGGGACATCGGGTCGGCGGGCCACGTGGGCGCGGACCTGAACGGCGGCGGCGGCACGGTGTTCATGGCCACCTACAACCTCTCCCAGTCCTGGGGAGATGCGATTGGCGTGAACAGCGTCTCCGGCTACTCGGCGAAGACGGGCGCGCGCTACCTGGGCTGGTCCATGGACTACGCGGGCGGGAAGATTGCTGGCGGTGGCCAGGCGCCGGGCGGCGGTTCGAGCAGCCTGCCGCAGACGACCACGGAGTTCGACGGCATCCCGGGTGAAATCTATTACAAGCGCATCCAGACGGTGGGCCGGCGCGACTACGGCTACACGGGCCCCATCGACGGCGTGACGGGGGCGAACACGGAGAAGATCCGCGTGCGCATCACCGCGCGCGAACTGAACCGCCGCGGCGGCCCGCGCACCTCCGCCGAGGACGATGGCGTCCCGGGCTCCATCTACTGGACCCGCGTCCAGACGGTGGGCCGCGAGTTCGGGTACACGGGCCCCATTGACGGCCTCCCCGGCGCGAACACGTACAAGGCCGAGCACAAGATCTGCGCGTACGCCGTGAACCGCGCGTTCTGACCGCGCACGGGGCCCCACGGCGCGGTGCGTGATCCACGCCGTGGGCAGCCCCCGTCGTCTCCATCGCCATGCGAGGGGGCGTCGGGGTAGCGTGCGGCCCTCTCCACGGAAGAGGGGGCTCATGCGCGTCGTACCGTCCGTCCTGGAATCCGTCACCGTTCACGCCGAGGGCGCGCTGTGCACGCGCGCGTTCGTGCTCTCACCCGAGAACGGCCACCTGCCCGGACAGGTCCGCGTCGACGGCCTGCCCCTGGCCCTTCGCACGGGCTCGCTGCGCGCCCGCGTGGTGGAGGGGCCGTCGGGACTTCTCGTCCGCGACCTCAAGCCCACGTTCGACGTGCGGCTGCCGCCGGAGTCGGAGCTGCCCGCGGAGCAGCACTCGCTGGAAGCGGCGGAGGCCACGCTGTCGGCCGTGCACAGCCAGCTGGAGCGGGTGCGCTCCGATATCGCGGCGCTCCGCGGCCTGACCCCCACCTGGCCGGCCCAGCGCAAGGGCCACCCCCCGCGCGAGGCGCCGCTCACCGCGATGCTGTCGCTCACGGGCTTCGTGGACGCGGAGCTGGCGGAGCTGCAGGCCCAGGAGCTGGACCTGGGGCGGCGGCACCGCGACGCCACGAACGAGGTGGAGCTGCGCCGCCGCCGCGTTCAGGAGCTGTCCTCCGCTCGGAGCGTGGACCGCGCCCGGCTCTTCCGCGCGGCGCTGCTGACGCTGTCCGGCCCCATCGCCGCGAACGCGGACGCGCGGCTGGTGCTGGAGTACGCGGTGGCCGGCGCGCGCTGGGTGCCCACCTATGACCTGCGCCTTCCGCGCACGCTGGAGGAAGGCACGCTGCGCATGCGCGCCGCCGTCATCCAGAAGACCGGCGAGGACTGGGCGGGGGTCCGGCTGGCGGTCTCCACGGCGAGCCTGGAGCGGCGCGCGGAGGTACCGGAGCTGAAGTCGCTGCGCATCGGCCGCAGCCAGCCGCCTCCCGCGCGCTCCGGGTGGCGAGAGCCCGCGCCGGGCCTGGAGGAGCTGTTCGCGGGCTACGACGCCCTGTACGCCGTGGCGGCGGCCGCGGCGAAGCCCGAACCGCAGCCCATGCCCATCCGTCCGCAAGAGGAACCCGCGCCTGAAGAGGCGGACGACGTGTTCGAGCAGGAAAAGTCCTACAAGGAATCGGCTTCGTTCGGAGGCGCACCCGGAGGGCCGCCCAGCGCGTCCATGCCTCCTCCGATGCCACCGCCCATGGCGGCCCCGAAGTCCTCGGGAGCGTTCCTGGGCGGCGCCCGTCCCTCGGCGCCCCGCCGCAGTGTCACCGGCGCCATTTCCGCGCAGGCGCCGAGCATGGCCCCGCCCCGAGGCGGCGGCGGCATGGACCGCATGCGCAACAAGAAGCGCGCGGTCGTGGAGGACGACTTCGACGGCGCCCCGATGGCGGACATGTCGATGGACGAAGAAGGCGGCGGTGGCGGAGAGGAGCTTCGGCGCGCGGCGGGCCTGGAGCCGGCGGACGGCCTGTTCGACTACGACTCGCTGACGCTGGCCTCCGCGGCCTCTCCCGCGCAGCGCGGCCTGTTGCGTCCCCGTCCCGCGCTCGTCTCCCAGGCGAGGTTGTCCATCACCTCCGTGAACGTGCAGGTGGAGGTGGTGCGCCTGGAGGCCCAGGCCGTCCTCTTCGCCGAGTCCGTGAACTACGTGGAGCCCCCCACCTGGGCCGTGCCGCCGCGCGACTCCGCCCGGCACTTCGATGCGCGCTTCGACGCGGACGCCGTCGCGGACGTGCCCTCTGACGGTGCGTGGCACACGGTGCCGATGTTGACGGTGCCCCTGGAGATGAAGGCCGAGTACGTGTGCGTGCCCTCCGTGGAGCCGCGCGTCTTCCGCACGGTGCGCCTGGACAACGCCTCGCCGCATCCGCTGCTCGCGGGCCCCGTGGACGTGACGCTCGGCGACGAGTTCCTGATGACGTCTCCGCTGCCCACGATGGGGCCGGGTGAGACGCAGCGGCTGGGCCTGGGCGTGGAGGAGGCGCTCCAGGTGGCGCGCAACACCCGCTTCGACGAGGCCACGGGCGGCATGTTCGGCAACAGCACCGTGCTCACGCACCACGTCTCCGTGGAGGTGGCCAACCACCTCTCCCGCCCCGCGAACATCGCCATCTCCGAGCGCATTGGCGCGGTCCCCGAGTCCCAGAAGGACATCAAGGTGGAAGAGGCGGAGGTGGTGCCGCCCTGGCAGAAGCCCACACCCCTGCCGGGTGAGGATGCGGTGGAGGGCGAGCGGACGTGGCGCGTGAGCGTCCCCGCTGGAGAGAAGCGTTCGATGAAGGCGACGTGGGTCGTGAAGCTGCCCGCCAGCAAGATGCTGAACGGCGGGAACCGGAGGACGTGATGCGCACTTCCATTCTGTTGCCCATGGTCAAGGTGACGGTCCTGGAGGACCGGGCGCTCGTCGAGCGCAGCGGCACGGTGACGCTGCCCCCGGGCCCCTGCCGCCTCGTGGTGGACGGACTGCCGGCGGTGGCGGTGGACCGCTCGCTCCAGGCGAAGCTCACCGGAGGCATGGTGACCCAGGCCAGCCTGCGTCGCACGAGGCGCGCGGTGCTGCCCGAAGCGCTGCGCGAGCACCGCTCGGCGCTGGCCCGCCGCGCCTTCGACCGCGAGCAGGTGCTGGCGCGAGCCCAGGCGGAGCTGCGGCGCCTGGAGGCGAAGCACGAACTGCTGGAGACCGCGCGCCAGGACATCCTCCGCGCCATCGCCGAGCGCAGCGGCGCCGGCGAAGCGGATCCAGCGAAGTGGAAGGAGCAGCTCGCGACGGTCCGCCAGGAGCAGACCGCGACGGATGATCAGCTCCGGCAGGCCCGCCGCGACCTGGGCCGCCTGGAGCGGCAGCACATCCAGGAGAACCGCGACGTGCTGTCGCGCACGGAAGCGCCGGAGCCCACGGTGGACGTGCGCGCCGAGCTGGACGTGAGCCACGCGGCGGGCGGCGAGGCGACGTTGACGCTCAGCTACCTGGTGCCGTGCGCCGCCTGGCGGCCGGCCTACCGCGCGGCGCTGGGCCTCGCGGAGTCCGCGTCCACGGTGACGTTGGAGTGCGAGGCCGTCGTCTGGCAGAACACCGGCGAGGCGTGGAAGGACGTGACGCTGGCCTTCTCCACGGCGCGCCCCACGCTGGGCGCCACGCCGCCCCGGCTCACGGAGGACTGGCTCACCCTGCGGGACAAGACGTCGCGCGAGAAGCAGGTCGTGGACGTCTCCATGCGCGAGGAGTCGCTCCAGGAGACGGGCGAGGCCGGAGCGGCGAAGGCCGCGGACGCGCTGCCCGGCATGGACGACGGCGGCGAGGCGGTGACGCTGTCCGCGCCGCACAAGGCCACGGTGCCGTCGGACGGCGAAGCGCACCGCGTGGCGCTGTTCGCGTTCACCTCGCCCGCCACGTCGGAGCTGGTGGCCTGCCCGGAGCAGTCGCCGCTGGTGCACCGCGTGGCGCGGTTCGACAACACGGGACCGGCGGTGCTGCTCGCGGGGCCGGTGGACCTGGTGCGCGCCAATGGCTACGTGGGCCGCGCGCAGCTCAAGTTCGCGGGCCGCAACGAACGCGTGAAGCTGGGCTTCGGCAGCGAGGACTCGCTGCGCGTGTCGCGGCAGGTGGACGTGGGCGAGGAGGTCGCCCGCATCACCGGCCGGCGCACGCGCACGCAGAAGGTGAAGCTGTTCGTCTCCAACATGGGCGCGAAGCCCGCGGCGCTCGCGGTGGAGGAGCGCATGCCGGTGTCGGAGGTGGAGGCCGTGGAGGTGGCGATGCTCAAGGACGCCACGAAGCCCGCGCCCACGAAGGTGAGCAACGAGGGCATCGTGCGCTTCGAGTTGAGCGTGCCGCCGCGCTCACAGCAGACGGTGGCCTTCGGCTTCACGGTGGCCCGCGCCGCCAAGGTCGCCGGCCTGTAGGGAACCGCCACGCCATGCCCTTCGCGACGAAGTCCGGCCGCCGCATCCACTACGAGGTCCAGGGACACGGACCACCCCTGCTGCTCCTGCACGGCCTGCTCCAGCTGGGCTCGCACTGGTCGCTCAAGGGGTACCTGCCCTCGCTGACGGACACGTACACGGTGGTGACGTTCGACTCGCTGGGGCACGGCCAGAGCGACACGCCGCACGACCTGGAGGCCTACGGTCTGCGGCACCGGGTGGAGGACGCGCTGTCGGTGCTCGACACGCTCTCCATCGACCGGGTGCACGCGTGGGGCTACTCGATGGGCGGCTGGACGGTGTGTGGCCTGGCGTCCTTCGCGCCGGAGCGGCTGGCCTCGTACGTGGTGGGCGGCTGGGATCCGGTCGTGGGCCTGCCCGTGGCCTACGCGGCCCTGGAGAAGCAGCTCAAGCCCGGCACGAGCGTGGACTGGTTCCAGGTGCTCCTCCTGGGCGCACGGCGCGCGCCGGAGCTGGCGGAGGCCATCGACTCGGGAGACCTGGAGGCGCTGCGGCTGTGCATGAAGGTCTGTGAATCCTCCGCGGGCCTGGATGAGGCCCTGGTGCGGTCCGGACGCCCGGGGCTGCTGTACTGCGGCGCGCTGGACCCGTACCACGACTCCATGAAAGCCGTGGCCGCGCGGGCCGGCGCGGCGTTCGCGACCATCGAGCATGCCGACCACGGCGGTGCCTGGGCGAAGGCACCCAAGGTGCTGCCCCACGTCCTGCCGTTCCTCGACTCCGTCACACGGCCCTGATCAGTTCGCGGACTGGATCGCGATCACCCGGACGTCGAAGTCCTTGCAGGCGGCGTCCTTGCAGATGCCGTTGAGCCACGCCTCTCCCTGGCCAAACATCACGCCCTCGGCGTTCACGAAGAGGTCCGCGTAGCGCTGCCGGGTGATGACGTTGGCGATGACCGGCGTGACGATGGCGTCGTAATGCCTCACGAAGGACGCGGCGTCGGGCAGCTTCACCTTCCTGCCGCCCACGTTCGCGGTGAAGGGGTACGCCACCAGGGCCGCGACCGCCTTCGAGTCGTGCGCGGCCACGGCCTTCTGGAACGAAGCGAAGGCCTGTTCGTATTTCGCGGGCTCACCGAGGACGGTCTGGATGCGGGCGTTGACCGCCGAGGTGTCATCACCGTTCCCAGCATCTGGAGGGACAACGGCGAGGGTGGGGGCGGCCGGCGGATCAGAAGGCCGTGCATGGACCGCCGCGGGTTCAGAACGTTGACAGGCGGCCGCTGACACGAGGACGACGGCGGCGAGCCGCGTGGGTTTCGTCTGCATGGGTACCCCCCCGCCAGGACAGACAGCGATTTCCTGGCGAGGGGAGACTCTACGAAGCCACGTTCCTCTCAGCGCACGGCCTGCACCAAGGTCTGAAGCTGACGTCTCGCGGCCGACTCCGGAATCCGCCGGAATAGTGCATCACGGACAAAGCGAGCGGCCGCGTTCTCCCATTGGGCCACCCGGCCCACCTGGAGTGAACGAACGACCAGCGCATTCGCATGTTTCACCCGGCGTGACTCGTAGGCGAGCAGTGCATCCTCCACGCTGCCCGGTGCCGCGAGACATTCCCCCAACACCACGCCGTCCTCGATGGCCTGACAACCGCCCTGCCCCAGGTTCGGGGTCATGGGGTGCGCGGCGTCGCCGAGGAGCGTCACGCGGCCCCGGCTCCAATGCGCCACCGGCGGACGGTCGTGGATGTCCGTACGAAGGACGCGCTCGGGCGACGTCGCCGCGATCAACCGCGCGATGGGGTCGTGCCATCCGGCGAAGCGCTCCTGGAGGACGGCGAGCGTCTGCCCCGGAGCATCCTCGGCCCCCGCTGGCGCGTTCAGCGTGGAGAACCAGTACACCTCGCCATGGCCGATGGGCACGATGCCGAAGCGGGCCCCGCGGCCCCAGGTCTCACTGACCTGGCCCGCCTTCACCAGGTCCGCACCCGAGCAGACGCCACGCCAGCTGGTGTATCCGGAGTAACGCGTGGGCTGAGCACCCAGCAGGCCCGTCCGCACGGCGGAGCGCAGGCCATCCGCGCCCACCAGGACGTCGCCCGTAACGGTCTCGCCATCGGACAGCGTCACCGTGACGCGCGCACCGTCATCCTGGAAGCCCGTCACGGAGACGCCCAGCCGCACGGCCTCGTCCGGGCCCGCGTGCGCGCGGAGGACGGCCTGGAGGCGGGCGCGGTGCACGGCCACCATCGGGGCATCCAGTTCCTGCTGGAGCGAGCGCACGTCGACGCCGGTGATGCGGGCCCCGGTCGGTTCGAGGATGAGGGTCTGCTCGACGCGCTCGCCCTCCGCGACCACGGCGTCACACAGGCCGATCTGGCGCAGGGCGACCGCGGCGTTCATCTGCACGATGAGGCCCGCGCCCACCGGCCGCAGCGCATCGGCGCGTTCGAACACGGTGGCGCGAATGCCCGCCCGGTTGAGGGCACAGGCCAGCGTGAGGCCGCCGATGCCAGCTCCGGCGATGAGGACATGGCGGGACGATGGGGACGTCATGGCGGCCTCCGGACAGGCCGGCGCGATGGCTCAACCGAACCAGCGGCCGGAGTCAGGAGCAAAGACTCGCACGCGTTCGAGCAGCGAGGCCGGCAGGCGGGCCTGGAGCGTCGCGTGGACCTGCGCGGGGCTGTAAGCCTGACTGAAATGCATCAGGACCAGGGCCTCGTTCTGGAAGCGGTCCGCCATGGAGGCGATCTCCTCCAGGTGGATGTGGGCCCGCTCCTGCGCGTCGCGGACGGTGCGCTCCGCGTCGATGAACGTGCATTCGAGGATGAGCACGCGGCTTTCGAACAGGGACGGCTGACGGTCCAGCACGTTGGAGAGGGTATCGGTGCAGTAGGCCAGCTCCAGGCGTTCGACTTCATCGAACAGGGGCTCACCGGCCTGGCGGCGGCGGCCGATCTCCGCGGGAGGCAGCTCGCGGAACTCGGGCTTGAGCTTCGCGACGCGGCGGAGGAACTGGTAGCCCAGCGACGGCACGGGGTGGTGCGTGCGAAAGGCGCGAACCCACAGGTCCTGCTGCACCTTCACGGTGTCGCCGGGGTGCAGGGGAACGGTGCGGATATCGGACTTCATCCGGTGCAGGCGTCCCAGGGCCGCGAGAGCCTCCTGCACGGGCGCTTCGATCTCCGCCGGCAGGTAGACGAACGGCGGCCCCTTCCCCACGAGCGCGCGGATGCCCAGCAGCGAGCCCAGCGCGCTCGCATGGTCCGCGTGCCCGTGGCTGAGGAAGATGCGATCGGCGGTGGCGAAGGAGCGGATGGGGATGCCCGCATCCAACAGGACGCCCAGCTCCGGCACGAGGAGCGACGTATACACGCCGCCCACGGACACACCGCGCACGGTATAGGGTCCCGCCTGCACCTCGGTCAGCATGCGGGAAAGCTTATGCGGACTTCGGAAGGAAGGCGCACGTGCTGTTGAGTCGAAGGTGGACATCTCTTCTCGCGTGCACGGTGCTCTTGCAGGCATGCGGAGGTGCGCACAGACGGAGTCAGTACGACTTCGACAGCGCGACGAACTCCTGCAGGACCCAGCCCGCCTACTGCGCCCAGGTCGCCGGGGAGGAGTCGGTGGTTCCCAGGGCGGTGCGGACATTCGCGACGGCGGGAGGCTCCGCGGCGGCGGCCGTGAAGATCCTGGATGCCGCGCTGAAGCAGCAGGTGACAGAAGCGCTGGAGGAGTGCGCGGACAAGGCGCGAAAGGAGGTCATTCTCGCGAACTTCGGGACCCGGAGCCCGACACAGCAGGAGTGCAACGCGCAGGTCCGCGACGCACAGGGCCGGACCATCACCCGGGCGATGAAGCTTGGGAATGAAATGCATCAGGTCGCCTTTCAGTGCGCGAAGGAGAAGCTGAACCAACTTCGTCCGGGAGGTTTCAGTCTCGAACCCACGTATCTCTATGATCTGGAAAGCGGGAAAGTCACCTGGCTGTCACCCGCCGAAGTGGCTCGCATCCGGCAGCGTGGAAGCTTGGGAGAGTTGCAAGGGTCTCTCGTGCCGGACGTCGTTCTTCACAACGGCAATCCAGAGCAGCTTCAAGCGGCCTATGACTTCAAGTTTCCTTGTGCGGATATCGACAAGCGACCGTCTTGGCGAAAGTACCCGCCGGGACATCCCTACGACGGCATGTCCCAGAATGAGGTCTACCGCCAAGCCTTCAGCCTGGGCGAGGTCCTCCAGGTGATTCCCTATCTAGGAGCCGGGCTGTAAGCCATGATCCACCCATCACTTCAGATTGTCCGTGGAAAGAAAATCGTCACGCAGGTCGGCTTGAGCCTTTGTTTCTACATTCCCAAGCCTACGCTGGACGTCACACAGGCGGTCTCTGAATCCCTACAGACGTATCTTCACGCCATCTTGCCACAGACGCTCACCCACTACCCGGACGATGAGGGAGAATGGCAGGAACTGGACGCTGCCGGCTGGATTGTGGTCCGTGAAAATTTGCAACGCCCGCTCAGATCGAATGTCTTGCTCACCAACGACGCCTCCTATCCCAATGGATATGAGTTTGGCTATGACGGCAAGGACATCCATGCAGCCATCTTCCGTCGCGATCCTGGCCCCGTGACCGCGGTTCGCTTCATCGTGCCCCTGTCATGGTTGAGGGCTCACGGTGCCCACCGTGTCCGCGAGCTGGCGCTGGCCCTGGCGGCACCGCTGCCCTTCAGCTCCGGGCACGCGGGACTGGCCGTCACCGGCTTCCTCGGTGTGGGCTCCGTCACTTCGGAAGTAGTTCCCCAATTGGTCCAGTACCCCGGGGTCGACCTCATGGAGGTGGATCTGGTCTCCTGGGAGATCGGCACCCGCCTGCGCGTCCCGCACTGGCTCACCTTCATCGGAGATCCCTCGCTGAGCGCCATGGGCGGCGTGGACTTCCTGCGCTCCCAGCTCCACACGCCCGGCACCACCGTGGAAGCCATCGACGCGTCCCGGGCCGTCGTCACCTTGGGCCCCGAGCCGCTCGCCGGAGGTCCGGAGCAACCGCTTCCGGCCTACCGGGAGCTGGCCCGCGTCCTGGAGCCATGGGCCTTCCACGCCACCCGGAGGCCCGCAGACTTTCCCGACGACGTCTTCTTCCGGTGGGACCGCCGGTTCCTCGACTGAACCGGCGTCCCCCACCCGCGCTTCAGTTCTTCGCGCGCTCGTACTGGTGCGGCCACTGCACGTCCGAGCGCAGCTCCTTCGCGGCGCGCAGCGGCCAGTACGGATCCCTCAACAGCTCCCGCGCCAGGATGACGACGTCCGCCTGCCCCGTGGCCAGGATGTGTTCGGCCTGGTACGCGGAGCGGATCATCCCCACCGCGCCCGTCAGCACGCCCGCCTCCTTGCGCACCTTCTCCGCCAGCTGCGTCTGGTAACCCGGCCCCACCGGGATCTTCGCGTACGGCACCACGCCGCCCGACGAGCAATCCACCAGGTCCACGCCCTCCTTCGCCACCAGCCGCGCCAGCGCCACGGAGTCCTCCGGCGT
Organism: Corallococcus carmarthensis; assembly: GCF_003611695.1. Lineage (GTDB taxonomy): Bacteria > Myxococcota > Myxococcia > Myxococcales > Myxococcaceae > Corallococcus > Corallococcus carmarthensis. The sequence goes on from NZ_RAWE01000051.1 coordinate 22,107, forward strand.
CCAGCCCCCCTCCACCCAGTCCGTCGCGGAGATGCGCATGAAGAGCGGCAGCGTCTCCGGCCACTTCGCTCGCACCGCGCGCGTCACCTCCAGCGCGAAGCGCGTCCGGTTCTCGAACGTCCCGCCGTACTTGTCCGTCCGCTTGTTCGACAGCGGCGACAGGAACTCGTGAAGCAGGTAGCCGTGCGCCGCGTGCAGCTCGATGACCTGGAACCCCGCCGCCTTCGCCCGCACCGCCGCGTCCGCGAACGCCTTCACGATGCGCTGGATGCCCGCCTCGTCCAGCGCCACCGGCACCGGATAGCCCTCGTCGAACGCCTCCGTCGTGGGGCCCAGCACCGTCCAGCCACCATGCTCTGGCTCCACGCGCTTGCCCGCGTCCCACGGCCGGGGCGTGGACGCCTTGCGGCCCGCGTGCGCCAGCTGGATGCCCGACGCGGCCCCGTTCTGGTGCATGAAGCGGTTGATGCGCGCCAACTGCTCCACGTGCGCGTCCTTCCACAACCCCAGGTCCTGCGGCGAGATGCGGCCCTCCGGCTCCACCGCCGTGGCCTCCGTCAACACCAGCCCCGCGCCACCCACCGCACGGCTGCCGAGGTGCACCACGTGCCACTCGTTGGCGAAGCCGTCCTCGCTCGAGTACTGGCACATCGGCGAGACCACCACGCGGTTGCGCATCGTGATGTCCCGCAGCTTCAGGGGGGTGAACAGCTTGCTGCTCATGTCGGGTCCTTTCGGGGAATCGAAGGGGTCTGCTCCGGCAGCCCCAGCGCCGTGCGCACCTGGGCCGTGCTCTTGCCCAGCCAGTGCCGGCGTTGGTTCTCCTGCGTCGTGAGGCTGCGCGTCTCCATGCGGTCCACGTAGAGCGTGCCGTCCAGGTGATCCAGCTCGTGCTGGATGATGCGCGCGTACCAGCCCCGCGCGGACACCGTCACCGGCTGCCCGTTCTCATCCAACGCCTCCACCCGCACGCCGCTCGCGCGCGCCACCAGCGCCGCGAACCCGTTCACGCTCAGGCAGCCCTCGTGGAACTCCATCGGCGTGGGGTCCTCGATCACCAGCTTCGGGTTGATCAGCACGTGGAAGGCCACCGGCGCCCGCTCCCGCAGCGCCAGGTCCGCGGGCGAAGCGCCGGCCTGGTACTCCGCCCGGTCCTCGATGACCACCAGCCGCACGCCCACGCCCACCTGCGGCGCCGCGAGCCCCACGCCGGGCGCGTCCCGCATCGTGTCGCGCATCAACTGGATGAGCTGGCGCGTCTGCGCACTGCCGATTTCTTCCGGGGTCAGGTCGCGCGCACGCTGGCGCAGCACCGGTTCCCCCGCCTGGACGATCTTGAGCACCATGGTGGCCCCACCGTAGCAATCGCTCTCCCGCCGCGCCGCATCGCAGTGGGGCCGGCATGGGCCCGGCCGTCCGGTCCCCCAAGGAGGGGGCAGCCCCTGGCGTGAGGGGGTGCCACTGACGGTAGGCTGTGTCGCACCATGGCTCGCCGCAAGAAGGCCGACGAAACCACCGCGCGTGTGCGCAACCTGCTCGCCCTCGACGCCGCCGGCATCATGCGCCGGCTGGCCGCACGCCGGGAGGAGATGTTCCTCCTCTTCTCCCGCCTGCGCAGCCGTGGCCCGCTGGTGGAGACGGTGGCCTCGCGCTACGCGGACGGCGCCTTCGCCCAGCTCATCCACCTCCCCGAACAGGAGCAGGCGGTGGTGGACCACTTCTACGGACGCCTGGACGAGCTGCGCTGGTACTTCACCTACACCGAGGACATGCCCGGCACCGCGCACCAGACCTTCATCGCGCTGCACCGGCGCCTGGAGGAGAGCTACCGCCTGTTCGTGGAGACGCTGGGCCTGCCCGTCCAACCCGACGGCGTGCGCGTGGTGAACGCGGAGGCCGTGCGCCAGGAGGACACCGCCGCGGAAGGAACGCCCGTGGCGCTCGCCCCGCTGCCCCGCCGCGGCCGCGCGCCGCCTGCCTGACGCTAGGCCGCGGAGGCTTCCGCCCGGGCGTCCGCCGCGGACATGGCGGGCGCCGCGGCCTTCACCAGCCGCTTCATGGACGCCTTGCCCACGACGACGTCCACCATCTTCCGCGCGCGCGTCCAGACGCTCTCCTGCACGTAGGGGATGCCGTACTTCTCGCAGAGGGCGCGCACGTGCGGCTGCGCCTCGCGGTACTTGAGCATCGGCAGGTCTGGCCAGAGGTGGTGTTCAATCTGGTAGTTCAGCCACAGGTGGGCGAAGTCGTTGAGGTCGCCGCCGGTGCGGTAGTTCGCGCTGCCCACCACCTGCTGCACCATGCGCTCCGCCTTGTTCGCGGGCGCGGAGTCGAAGCGGTACAGGTCCTCGCCGGTGTGGTTGGGCCCCACCACGAAGAACGTGTGCAGGTTGGTGACGACGTCCGCCAGCACGGAGTTGCAGAGCACGCTGAACGCCGCCCACGGCCCCACCAGCAGGAACGCCGCCGGATACAGCCCGAAGAAGACGGTCGCGTATGGCAGGTAGCAGCGTGTGAAGAGTTCCCACAGCTCCGCGCGCGTCAGCGCCCCACCCTCGCGCCGTCCCTTGCGGCGCAGCGAGCCCAGCGTCTCCGGCGCGTAGTAGCTCGCGCGCCAGGTGACGGCCAGCAGCGCCAGTTGCACGTAGCGCAGCGGCAGCGGCCGGCCGGTGTCGCGCAGCGAGCCCTCCGCGTTGCGCTCCAGCAGGTCCGGATCCGCATCCTCGCCGGTGTGCGAGTGGTGCAGCACGTTGTGCTCGAAGACCCACGCCTCCGGCAGCATCCAGTCCAGCCAGTCCACGAACCTGCGGGCCCCCTTCGCGAAGCCCTTGCTGGTGCGCGACGCGGGCATGCCCGGCACGCGGTCATAGCCCCGGTGCCCCACGTGGTGCATGAGCAGCCAGCGCGTGGAGCGCCCCAGGCCCAGCGCCACCGCGGAGAGCGGATTGGGCGCGATCCACGCCGTGGCCAGGCCCAGCGCCGACGCCACCTTCCCCCAGCGCTCCATCTTCCGCAGGTGCGCCGCGTCCGGCTCACCCAGGTTCGCGTCCAGCCGGGCGCGCAGTTCCTTCAGCTCCCGGTAGAAGCCCTCCACGTCCACGGAAGCCAGGTCGAAGTCGGGGGCGGCGCGGGACATGCGAAGGACTCCTCGGGAGCAGGACGGGGACCACGGCCGATGCGGGCCGCACGGTAGCCTCCACCCGCGCTCGCGCAAAGCGTCACGTCCCGCTCAGCCGCCTGCCGGGCGGCGGGGCAACACCAGCTTCGCGATGAGCACCTGCAGCACGTCCCCCTTCTGGTTGCGCGTCTCGCTGCGCACGGTGGCGATGCCCCGGTCCGGCCGCGTGCGCGACGGGATGATCTCCAGCACCTCGCTCTCCACCTGGAGCACATCCCCCGGGCGCGTGGGCCGGGGCCAACGGATGTCCCCGCCCGCCCCCACGATGCCGCCCTTGAAGGGCAGTCCGCTCTGGACGTTGAGCTTCATGGTGAGGGCCGCCGTGTGCCAGCCGCTGGCCGCCAGCCCTTCGAACAGCGTGTCCTTCGCCGCGGCGTCATCCAGGTGGAAGGCCTGCGGATCGAACTCCCGCGCGAAGGCGATGATCTGCGCCGCATCCAGCGTGTGCGTGTCGCTGATGAACTTCTGCCCCACCGACAGGTCGTCCAGGAACAACTCCCGGCGCCCACCCTCTTGCGTCGAAGCCATGCTCGCGTCCCTTCCAGATGGATGCATATCCAGATGATGAGCATAATGCATCCGCCGGGCCGGATGCCCTCCAGATTGAAGCAAACGTTGAACATCGCGCGCCCGCGAGGGCCGGCACACGTTGAAGCAGCCAGGACCTCTGGAGCGTGCGGTATGAGCATGGGGTGCCTCTCCCCCGCTTCCGCCGTCACCTGTCCGTCCTCGCCGTGGCCCTGACCGGCCTGGGTGCCGCCGTCGCCCACGCCGACGAGGACACGCCCGCGCCCGCCATCCACCGCCCCGAGGTCGCGGAGGTGACGGTGGAGGGCGCGAACAAGACGAACTCCGGCACGGTGCGCTCGTTCGGGCAGCTGGACGTGGGCGACGAGGTGGACGCCGACGAGCTGGTGAAGGTGGAGCGGCGGCTCTTGTCCACGGGCCTGTTCCAGGAGGTCCACGCGAGCACGGAGCCCCTGGACGACGGGCGCGTGCGGCTGGTGCTGCGGGTGAAGGACAAGGCGTCGTGGGTGGTGGCGCCCACGGTGGCGCTGTCCTCCGCCAACACCGGCGGCGGGCTGCTCTACGCGGAGAACAACCTGGCCGGCCGCGCGAAGAAGCTCGCCGTCGCGGCGCAGGTGAGCACCGGCGAGAGCGGCCTGTACATGGGCTTCCTGGATCCGATCCTCTTCGGCCTGCCGCAGCTCAAGTTCAGCCTGGAGGGGCAGCTGCGCAGCGACCGCGTGGACGAGTACCGTCCGGGTGCCAGCCAGGACGACCCGGAGATCCTCCGGCGCACGCGCCTCAACTCGGCGTCCCTCAGCTCCGAACTGGGCTTCATCCTCTTCGAGCGCGTGCGCGCGGCGGCGAAGTACCGCGTGTCCACCATCGACGCGCAGCTACCGGACCCGACGAAGCCGGTGACGACGGAGGCCTTCTCCACCGGACCGCACCTGCGCGACACGTCGCTGCGCTTCATGGTGGGCCTGGACTCGCGCCAGACGCTGCACGCGGTGACGGAGGGGCTCAACCTGGAGGGCTCCTACGAGGTGTCCGTCCCGGGCGTGTGGAGCGAGTTCCGCTACCGCAAGTTCGGCGTCCTCTACCGCCACGGCATCCGCTTCTTCAGCGAGCACAACCTGATCCTTCGCGGCGAGCTGGCCGTGGGCAAGGACCTGCCCTTCCACCAGGAGCTGGTGATGGGCGGCACCACGCTGCGCGGCTTCCAGTACCGGCAGTTCCGCGGCGACACCCGGCTCACCTTCACCGCCGAGTACCACTTCCCCCTCTTCAAGGTGAAGTCGCTGGCCTTCCGGGGGCTGGGCTTCTCCGACACGGGCGTCATCGGGTGGCGCGAGCTGCCTTCGGATGGGATCCTGCGCGACGCCAGCGGGCGCGTCATCCGCGGCTACCTGCCGCAGACCCTGGAGAGCGGGGACTCCGCCACCGTGGCCCAGGGCGTGGGCGCGGGCCTGCGGCTGTACCTCAACAACGTCGTGCTGCCCCTCTTGGGCGTGGACGTCGCCTACGGCGTCAACTCCGGCCAGGTGCGCGTCTACCTCGTGGCCGGAGTCACGCCTTCCTGAAGCGGCCCGCTAGCTGGCGCGGGCGCTGACGTCCGCGTCCGTCGCCGGCGGAGCCACCACCACGCCGGGCCACTCCTCCGGCGACAGCGTCAGGCTGAACGGAGGCGCCTTGCCGAGCACCGTCCGCCACAGCGCCTTGTCCGCGCACAGCGCCTGGGCGATGCGGCCGGACGTCGTGCGCACGCGCTCCACGACGGCCTGGTGCTCCTCCGGCGTCTGCGCCTCCAGCATCGCGACGACGTTCTCCCAGACGCGCTGCCGCCAGACGATGAGCATCTGCATCACGGCCCGCTCCACCACGGGGCGGCTGAAGGGCACGAGCAGCAGCAGCTTCGTGGACGTGCACCGGTAGCGCTCGGCGAGCAGGTCCAGGCACTCCGGGATGCACGAGCGGAGGATCTCGTTCACGAGGAAGTAGTCGTGCCGGTAGCGCGCCAGGCGGCGCGCATCCACCGGGGGCGACTGGTGGGCGATGTTGTCGTAGACGACCATTCCCAGGTCGTGGTTGATGTGGGCGCTCACGCCCAGGAGCGCGTCCTGATAGGGCTGCGTGAGCCGCTGGGCCGGGTAGTGCGTCGCGAAGCGCCACGCCGCGGTGGGCAGCGGCAGGTTCTTCAGCGAGTCGCGCACCGCGATGAGCGCTTCCTCCGCGAAGCGGCCCGTCAGGTGATCAAGCCACTCCGGTTCGAGCAAGCCGCCCGCGTCCGGCCGCTTCAGCAGCTGGACGACCCTCCGTGTGACGATGGCGTAGATGTCCAGGAAGATGGCGCGTGAATCATTCCGCGCGTTCAGCCGGCCGAGGATCTTCTCCAGTCCCTCCAGGGCTTCCTCCGCGTCGACGGGATTCCAGAGCACGTCATCCAACTGGATGGGGCCCTGCGCATCCTGCGTCTCGTGGAGGTGGACGGGCTGCGAACGCTGCTTCCGGTGAGCCGAGGGGGTGGCCGGTGAAACAGTCATGGAATGACGCTCCGCGGGGTGGGGGAACGACTTCGCATGAAATTCTATATCAACCGGCCCTTCTCGTGATGGCCGCGGACTCAGGAAGCGACGAGATGTTTCATGAAACCCCCGCGTGTCGACAGTCACGCGGGGGGGTCATTGTCACGCCGATGTCAAACTCAGGGCGTGGTGCCTTCGCTCACGCTACCGCCCGTCCTGCCCAGCACGTACTTGGCGAGCGCCAGGGCGTTGTTCTCGTCGACGAGGGCCTCGTAGGTGGGCATCTGCGTGCCGGGCTTGAAGGACTCCGGGTTGCGGATCCACTTCGCCACCTCTTCGGGGGCCTTGCCCTTGGCGCCCTGGAGCTTGGCCTCGTAGGCCTTGCCGGGGGCGTGGCAGGTCGCGCAGCCCAGGGAGCTGAACATCTTCTCCGGTTCGGCGGAGGGCTCCGCCTTGGGGCGGCCACCGGTGGGCGGCGGCACGACCTTGTCGTTGGGCTTCATGGAGCGCAGGAAGGTGTAGAGGGCCGCGAGTTCCACGTCGTCCGCGTAGCGGTACTTGGGCATGGGCGGGCGCAGGATGAAGCCCCCGGGCGTGATGCCCGAAACCATCGAGTGCTTGAACTCGTCCAGCGTCCACTTGCCGATGCCGGCCGTCTCGCTGGGGGTGATGTTGGGCGACAGCAGCTTGCCCTCGCCGCCCAGCGGCACCAGGTCGAACTCGAAGCCGCCGCTCAGCAGCGTCTCCGGGTGCTGCATCTTCACCGCGCTGCTCTCCAGTCCCGGCGAGTGGCAGAAGGTGCAGTCGTAGACGCTGGAGGCCAGGTAGCGGCCGTACTCCACGGAGTCCGCCGCCTTCACGGGCACGGGCACCGGCTCCGTGCGGCCCTTGTCGTTGATGCCCATGGCGAACGCGAACGCCATCCGGCCCGGGGGCGTCAGCTCGGAGCGCGGCGGCTGCTGCTTCTCCGGCGCGAAGTCCGGGTGCCCGGAGCGCATGAAGCCGATGACCGCCGCGACGTCCTTGTCACCCATGTTGGGGAACGGGGGCATGGGGCGGAAGTGGTGGCTCTTGTCGATGCCGTTGATCACCATGCGGGCGATCTCCTGGTCCGTCCAGGCGCCCACGCCCTTCTCCATGTCGGAGGTGATGTTCGCCGAGTAGAACGTGCCCAGTTCGGCCGGGAAGTCATGCATCCGGCCGCCCACGGGCTTGGTGTTGCCGCCGCCCGCGTGACACTCACCGCACACCGCGCGGAACACCTGCTCACCGCGGGCAATGCCCTCCGGCGAGCTGTCCCGGGTGATGTTGGGCAGCGCGACATAGTCGTACGTCTTGTTGAGCTTGTGGGTGGCCACGCCCATGGCGGTACCCGCGCCAATCAAGACCAGGGCGACCAGCACTCCAATGGCCAGCAGGATCTTCTTCATCATGGGAAATGTTGCTCCGGACGGGTGGGGGCGAAACACGACGCTCCGTCCTCCCCACGGGGAGGGGCGGACGGAGCAGGATCGTTGGGACGGGTGCGGCGGCTACTGCCCAGGCAAGCAGGTGCTGGGCGGGGGAATCGAAGGCGTCGCCGAGGGAACCGCGGGCGACATCTGGAGGCCCGCGAACGTGACGAGGCCGGGGATCTGCGGGAGCGCGAGCGGCATCAGCGACCACGGCCGGTTGTCCGCCGTGCTCGTCGTGGCGTCCTTCGCCGTATAGGTCACCGTGCCCGGGGGGCCCATCAGCGGCGGGTGGACGATGGCGACCAGGCCCAGGCTGCTGTTGGGGGCCGGCGGACCGGGCGGGATGAAGAAGCCGCGCGTGGACTGGAAGGGCGCGAGCGGCGGAGGCAGCGCGCCGACGGGCGCCCACTCGATGTTGAACACGCGGCCGGACGTGGCCTCCACGGTGGTGTTCGCCGCGGGCACGCGGAACACCGGGAAGCCCGGGCGGTACAGCCAGAAGATCGTCACGCCGCCGAAGCGGGCCGGGTCGAGCAGGTTCGCCACCGTCACGGCCGTGCCCCCGGTGGCGGTCAGGTACTTCGCCACCGCCTCCAGGATGCCCTTGTCGCTCACCTGGAGCGCTTCCAGGCCCACGCACGCGCTGTGCCCCGGCACCACCGGCCGGATGGTCAGCGTGGGCAGGTAGTTGCCTTCCGGCACGTTCGGCAGAAAGGGCGGCGGGACATCATTGGCCAGCGTGCCCTGCCCCACGGACAGGACGAAGAACGGGGCGCCCTTGCGGGTGGGCACCTTCGGCAGGGTCCACAGGCCCTGCGCGTCGGACGGCACAGGCGCGCCCGGCGCGGGCGGCATGCCGGTGGCGGGATCCGGCACCGTGTCCTGCAGCGTGACGAGCGCGCCGCGCACCACCGAGCGCTGCAGGAGCGGGCTGAACTCCGCGTAGAGCGGCGGCAGCGCGCACTGCGCGGGCGGAGGCGCGCAGTTGGCCAGGTTGATGAAGTAGGCCTCCGGGTCCACGGTGAAGCCCGACAGCCGGGAGATGAGGCCCTCCGGCTCGCGGTTCTCGTAGGTGGGCAGCGGCGTGAACGTCGACGCCGCGGGGGTGGAGGATTCCGAGCAGCCGGCGTTCAGCAGGGCCGCGCCGAGCAGCGTTCCAACGAAGAGAGCTCTTTGCATGGCGGGTCGCATCCCCTACTTCGCGGGGAGGATGTGGCTGGAGGGAAGCTGATCGCCGCCGTGGCACGTCTGCGCGCAGTTGCCGAACTTGCTGGGCGTGCCACGCTGGTTGAAGGCGATCTGGAAGAACTCGTCACCGTGCTGGGAGATGTGGCACGAGCCGCACAGCGCCAGGCTGGGCCGCTCCGTGCTCTTGCGCGTCAGGTGGCACACGGTGCAGTCCGCCCGGTTCTCCGGGTAGCTGGGCGAGTTCATGTGGATGCGGTGCACCATCTCCTGCGTGCGGCCCACCGTGTCCGTGTCGTAGTGGTGGCAGACCTTGCAGCTCTCGATGTGGTCCACCGACAGGCCGTGGCGCAGGTTGTCCAGTGACAGCACGCCGCGGTGGCAGATCTGGCAGTTGCCCACGTTGCCCGGGTAGGTCGTCGGCTCGTCCTGGCCCACCTGGAAGAAGAACGGGTTCAGCTTCGCGACGCGCTCGCCCATGGACGCGCGGTTGAACTTCACCAGCGCCACGTAGGTGCCCGGCTTCGCGTTCGCCGGCAGCGTGAACGTCTGCCGCGTGGGCCACTGGAAGTCGATGAGGCCCGGCGTCAGGCCCGTGAGCGTGGCGTCATCGTAGAGGGCGAACGGGAACGGCTTGGCGAAGAACTGGGGCTGGTCGCTGGGGTTGCCCAGGACCTGGAGGTCCTGCAGCGGGCCCGCGATGGCCACGTTGGAGATGGAGTCGTTCTCCATGACGGACGCGATGACGCCGGGGACGAACGTCTGGATGCCGTTGGACTGGCCGGTGATGATCTGCCGCGCGCTGGGCAGCAGGTCCTTGGAGTGCAGGTGGGCGCCCGCGCTGTCGCGCAGGTCCACGTAGATGCTCACGTCCTCGCCGGGCTTGTAGAAGCTGCCGTCCTTCGGGGGCGAGAACACCAGCCGCGAGTCCAGGCCCGGGCTGCACTGCACCGGGTTGCCGGCGTCGTCGGTGCAGGTGGATGGGCGGTCATCCGGGACGACGTAGGTCACCGGGAAGTAGAACGGCTTGTCCGGCAGCTGGCTCCAGGTGGCCTTGAGCGCGCCAGGGCCCGACAGGCGCGGGATGCGCAGCACCTTGAAGGGGTTGGTGCTGCCCACCATGTCCACGCGCGCGACGGTGCGGGTGGTGGGGCTCTGATCCAGGCCGCCCGCGAAGCCCGTCACGGTGCCGGGGTCCTTGTCGCCGGGGAAGCGCGGCGGCTTCAGGTTCTCCGAGCGCCAGGCGAAGCGGCTGTGGCCGGCGTAGGGCGAGGAGGCCAGGAGCTCCGAGCGCAGGTACTTCTGGCTCGCGCGCGGGGTGCCCGTCTCGTCCAGCACCTCAATGGTGATGGTGTCGTCCTTCACCTTCTGCCAGTTCGCGTTGCCGAACAGCACCTCGCGGGTCCAGCAGTCCTCCACGGCGCCCGCGAGGCTGTAGAAGCTCCACTCGTCCGGACCCTGGTTGACGTTGGTCCAGTCCAGGCCGGCGAAGACCGTCTGGGTCCTGATCCACGACAGCGCGGCCGTCAGGTCGTTGGGGTTGTTGTGCTGGTTGACCACGGTCTCCGACACGGAGAACTGGTTCAGGAAGTACTGGTTGTCCGACAGGATCTGCAGCGTCCCGGAGGGAGGCGACAGCGTCAGCGGGTTCGGCGCGAGCGGCGTGACGCACACGTCCGGGTACGGGACGGGCACGCTGTTCTTCGCGACCATCTGCCCGTTGGGCAGGAAGGCGCAGCCGTTGATGTACTGGAGGCTGAGCCGGATCGCGCCGGAGTTGAGCCCCTGATACGGGTCGAACCGCTTGGCACCGCGACCTGTGGTCGACCCCTCGTCATCAGTGACCTTGAGGAGGTTGCAGGACAGCAGGGGCACCAGCAGGGCGCACCACGCGCTCTTCAACAGGATTGAGCGATTCATGGAAGACGAGGCCGGAGGCAGCAGTCGGGGGGAGGAAAAGGAGCAGGTGTCCTCACGCGCGGGCCCACGCGTCCCACCCTTCCCGACGCCGCCAACGCTCCGCGACGCGGAGACGGTGAGGCTTGGGAAGGGTTGGGAGGAGAACACCTCATCGGATCAAACTGACCACATTATGAGAGTCCGCGCAATTCGTGGACTTCAGATCGCGCGCAGAGAGTGAGCGCCGCGGGCGGGTGACCCGGGGCGTCGCGCGGGCAGTGCTACAGGCTGAGACCCGCGGACAGGAGCAGCGCGAAGACGAGCCCCAGCCCCGCGGTCTTCCCCAGGTACGGGTTGAGCGCGCTGCCGTCCTCGCGCCAGATGGCGCGGATCTGCTTCACCGCGAGTGGCAGGGCCGCCAGCGTGAAGAGCCAGGCCCACCGGTGCTCCGGCAGCACCAGCCAGGCGAGGACCGGGAGCACGAACGCGCCGCCCACCGCCAGCGTGTACTCCCACTGCCCGAAGCGCTGGCCGAAGCGCACCACGAGCGTGCGCTTGCCGGCGACGACGTCCGTCTTGCGGTCGCGCAGGTTGTTCACCGCGAGGATGCCCGCCGAGAACAACCCCATGGACAGCCCCGCCAGCAGCACGGCCGGCGTGACGTGGTGGGAGAGCACGATGTAGCTGCCGCTCACTCCCAGGAGCCCGAAGATGATCAGCACCAGCACGTCCCCCAGCCCCAGGTAGCCCAGGGGGATGGGGCCCGCGGAGTAGAAGACCGCGCCCGCCAGGCAGAAGGCGCCGCCCGCGAACACCGGCCACCCTTCCGCCTGGGTCAACAGCAGCAGCGCGAGCGACGAGCCGGTGAACGCCAGCGCCGCGGCCGTCGCCACCTCGCGCGCGGACAGCCAGCCCTTCTGCGTGACGCGCGCGGGCCCCAGGCGCGCCTCCGTGTCCGCGCCGCGCTCGAAGTCCGCGTAGTCGTTCACCAGGTTGCTGACGATCTGCATGAGCACGAAGCCCACCAGGAACGTGAGCGCCGGAATGGGCCGCCAGCTGCCTTCCGCGTTCGCGAAGGCCCACCCCAGCACCGTGGGCGCGATGGAGGCGGTCAGCGTCTTGGGCCGCAGCGCGAGCCACCAGACGCGGGCCAGAGGGGGTTTGGCTTCAAGCGCGACACTCGACGACGGGAGACTCGGAGTGGCCATGGATGTCCGGGGGAGGGAGCAGGCGCACGGTAAAGCTCCAGACAGGAGGATCGCAAGAGGACGCAATGGTTCACATTGGTTCTCCTCATGTATCACCCGTCACATGCCTGCACCGGCGGTAGCAGACGCGCTTTGTCAACACGCCGCCCGTCTACCCCGCGACGCAAAGGCAGACGGCAGTCGCACTTCAGGTAAATTCAAGAACAACCAGAATTAACAGAACACCGTTGCCTGCCGGATGGTAGAAGGCGGCCATGAACTCCTCCTCCTTCCCTTCCTCGCGGTCCCCTTCCCTTTCGCGCCGGGGCGCGCTGGCGCTGCTGGGCGCGTTCGTGGTCGCGCTCGCCGGCTGCCAGCCGGTCCTCTCCATCGCCGATGCGCGGTCGCGCGCCAACGGCTCCGAGGTGACGGTGGAGGGCGCGGTCACCGTGCAGCCCGGCGCGTTCGTCTCCGCCCTGGGCGATGAAGGCTTCGCCATCCAGGACGACACCGGCGGCATCTACGTCAAGCTGGAGGAGAAGCTGTCCTTCGGGCTGGGAGCCCGCGTGCGCGTCACCGGCACGCTGGACGAACAGAACCAGCTGCGCATCCTCAAGAGCGTGCCCGCGGACGTGGACCTGAAGTCCGGCACGGAGCAGGTGTCGCCCAAGGACGTCACCACCGGCGGCGTGAACGAGTCCGTGGAGGGCCAGCTCATCCGCGCGAGCGGCGCCATCACCCAGGCGTTCATCGACGACTCGCCCTACGGCTACAAGCTCTACATCAACGACGGCAGCGGCGAGGTGCAGGTGTTCGTCCACGTGTCCGCCGGGTTCGACAAGGCGGCGCTCCAGGCCCTCACCGTGGGGCAGCGCATCGCCGTGGTGGGCCTGGCCGCGCAGTACGAGTCCACCTACGAGGTGGCCCCCCGCATGCCGAGCGACCTGGTGCTCCAGACGACCGCGCCCTGACAGCAGGCAGGCGTCCCTGGGTATGTAGCACCCCAGGCGCCAGCCGAACGGCCGTCGCGCCGTTGGCTTTCATGCATGGCTCCGAATGTGTGCCTGGGACCGGATGCACGAAAGCCAACGCGCGCCTGGCAAGCGTTCAGGCGGGCAGGTTCCAAGCGCACCGGCAGTGCCAATCCATCCGGGTCCCTGGCGGACGAACGAGGGCTGGCATGGACGGACTTCGAGGAACAGCAGCGGTCTTGCTTGCGTGCGCGGGCCTGTGGGCCCCGGGTACAGCGTGGGCGCAGGCGCCCGGCGAGGACGACTCCGGCGACGTGATGTCGGAAGAGAAGCTGGAGGCCCTGCTCGACACGCCGACGGCGCAGCCCTCCCAGGACGAGGTGACAGCGGAGGCCTTCGGGCCGGAGCGGCTGGCGCCCTACTTCGCGGAAGGCCTGCTGGCGAAGGCGAAGGCGGAGTTCGACCGGGGCCGGTACAAGTCCGCGCGGGCCCTGCTCGCCACGGAAGCCCCCCCTTCCCTCCCCGGCCGCTTCCTCCAGGCGCAGAGCGCGTTCCTCGCGCGCGACTTCACCACCGCCGCCACGGAGTTCACCGCGCTCGCGGAGGACTACGCCCCCTTGCGCGACCACTGCCTGATGCGGGCCGCGCAGGCGCATGAGCGGCTGCACAAGCCGCTGCGCGCGGCGGAGCAGTACGGCGCGGTGAGCCCGGGCTCCCCGCTCTACCCGGAGGCGCGCTTCACCATGGCGCGCGTGCTCAAGCGCCAGCTGCGCATCCCCGAGGCGCTGACCGCGCTCCAGGAGTTCATCGACAGCCGGCAGGCCCGCGGCCCGGACGCGCTGCGAATGAAGGCGCTGCTCGAGTCCTGCGACCTGGCGCGCGCGCAGGGCCAGTACAACGCCGAGCACCGCGCGCTGCTGGAGGTCTGGGCCACCGCGCCCCTGTCGCGAGAGGCGGACCGCGCGCGCACCCTGCTGCGCGACCTGCCCCTGCCCATGAAGTGGCGCGTGCGCCGCGCGGAGGCGCTGGTGGAGCTGCACCAGAACGTCGCGGCCATGAACATGCTGGCCCGTTCGGGGCCCCGGACGGAGCTCCCGGATGAAATGGCCTGCCGCGCCCAGCTCACCCTCGGCCGCGCCCTGCGCAAGGAGCGTCAGCACCGCCGCGCCATCCAGGTGCTGGAGCCGGTGGCGCGCGAGTGCCAGTCGCCCGAGCAGCGGCCGCAGGCGCTCTACCTGCTCGCCTATTCGCAGTCCGTGGTGCAGCCCGAGGCGGCGGTGGAGACCTACGCCACGCTGGCGCGGGACTACCCGGAGCACGGCTACGCGGACGACGCGCTGTTCTTCGAGGCCTGGACCCAGCAGCGCCTGAACCGCACGGACGAAGCGCTGCAAAACTACGAGGCCCTGGCGAAGCGCTACCCCGCCGGCAACTTCGCGGCAGAGGCCCTCTTCCGCGCCTTCTGGCTGCACCAGCGCAAGGGTGAGACGCAGCCGGGCCTGGCGTCGCTGATGGCGGTGGAGCAGCTGCCGGAGGCCGCGCGCACCGACGAGGCCCTGTGGCGCGCGCGCTACTGGCAGGCGCGGGTCCAGGAGAACGGCGGCGCGCTGGACGCGGCGCTCGCGCGCTACGAGCTCATCGCCACCGAGCGTCCCACGGCCTGGTACGGCCTGCTGTCCCGGACGCGGCTGGCGCAGCATGCGCCGGAGCGGCTGGCGCGGTTGACGGAAGCCGCGCAGGCCGTCCCCACGAAGGTCCTGAACACCGCCGCGCCGGCCAACGACGAGGTCTGGCCCCTGCCCCCGGGCGCGCTCCAGAAGGATCCGCGCTTCGCGGCGGGCGTGGAGCTCTTGCGCCTGGGACAGCCGGGCGTGGTGGAGGAGCTGCTCGCGGTGGACACGCGCGGCCTGGCGGAAGCGCCCGCGCGGCTGCTCTACCAGACCATGCGCCGCACCGGCCGGGGCCGGGCCACGCGGCAGGTGGCCCGCGTGACGCTGCGCCAGGAGGCCGCCGGGCCGCTCAGCGCCGCGTCCCGTCCGGTGTGGGAGGCGACGTGGCCGCTCGCGTTCCGGCCGCTCATCCAGAGCTACTCGCGGGCCGCGCGCGTGGATCCGGACCTGCTGCAAGGGCTCATCCGCGAGGAGAGCCGGTTCAACCCGACCGCGCGCTCCTCCACCGGAGCGCTGGGGCTCGCGCAGCTCATGCCCGGCACGGCGAAGCAGGTGGCGGACTCGCTCAAGCTGGCGTCGTTCGACGTGTCGTCGCTCCTCCAGCCCGCGCAGAACATCCGGCTGGGGTCGGCGTACCTGGGCTCGCTGCTCAAGCACTTCGACGGCAACCCGGCCTACGCGGTGGCCGCCTACAACGCGGGCCCCGCGGCGGTGGAGCGCTGGCGCAAGGCCCTGCCCCAGGCGGAGCTGGACGAGTGGGTGGAGCACATCGCCTTCGAGGAGACCCGCGACTACGTGAAGCGCGTGCTCAGCAGCTACAGCGCCTACAAGCTGCTCTACGCGAATGAAGTCCCCGCCTCCTTCGCGCCGGCCCGCAAGGCCCCGCTGGAAGCGGCGCGCACGCCCACGCTGAGCCCCGCGACGGGCGTGGGTGGCAGCGGCCGGAACGTGGCGACGCCCACGTCCTCCGTCTCCGGAGGACGCTAGCTGGCGGCAGGCCGGACGGGACGCGCGTCCCCGTCCGGCACGCCTTCAGGCTACTTCACGCCGGTGGGCTGGGTGATGGACTCCGACCGGATGGTGTACTGCCCGGCGATGGCGTTCGTGTCGATGCCCGTGAAGTGGCGGTACGGGTACGCACCATCCGCGATGGTCTCGATGAACTCCACCGAGTCACCGGTGACGGACTTGCCGTTGATGTCCACCGTGAAGGTGTTCTTCTCCGCGTCCAGGCGCCACACGCACGCGCCCACGTTCGTCTCCGCGGAGCCGGTGGACAGCCCGTCGATGTCGAAGTCGTTCAGGAAGTGGTGGTGCATCTCCGCCCAGCGGAGGAAGTCCCGGAAGTTGTGGAAGACGATCATCATCCCGGCCGGCTGGGGGCTGGAGCCCTGGAGCACGCCGCCCAGGTAGACGTTCATCTTGTACGCGGAGCCGCCCGGCGAGCCCGTGAACGTGGGCAGCATGTTGACCGAGTTCGCCTCGCGGCCCGGGGTGACCTTCAGCGTGCTGACGACCTGATCACCGTCGCGCGCGGCCAGCTGGTAGCCGCCCTGCGCGCCCAGGCTCATCGCCACGCGCTGCTCCCACTTCACGGCCTGCGCGAAGCTGCTGGAGACGCCGTCCTTCTGCGTGAGCAGCCCGCTCACCGCCAGCCCGTCCGCGACGGACTCGACCTTCGCCCTGCCCAGCGCACAGGTCGTGATGCCGTCGAACTTCTTCACACACTGCGACGCCGCGGACTCCTGGGCGCTCAGCGAACCACCGGCCTGGCTGTCGTCGCCGCCGGCGCAGCCCGTGATGCTCAACAACATGGAAGCCAGCAGGGAGCCCGTGATCTTCAGGTGCATGCACTACCTCAGGGTGTGGGGTGGACTGCCCGCGGCCCCTCTGCACCTCGCGCGCCAACACCCTGCGTCTGTCTGTTTTCACTCGTGAAAGCCATTGCATGAGAAAACAGGAGTAGCGCTGGATGTCACATGAAACACGCGATTTGTAACAAGCCGGGTCTCACACGGAGCGTCAGGACGCCTCACGCGCGGGCGTGCTCCTGAAACCTGGATTCATGGAATGAGCCGTGAGCGGGCGGAACTTTGCCGTGGCGCACAACTCCCACGGGGCCGGCCGGATAATCTGGGGAGCGCGGTTCCTCCCCCGGACTCCCCACCATGGCCTCGAAGATCAACGACAGCTCGCGTCCCCTCACCTCCGTCTCGCGGCTGTCCTCGCAGGACGCCCGGACCGCGGAGGCGAAGACGCGCAACCGGCCCATCGCGTGGAAGGACGGCTTCGAGTCCTCCGGCACGCGGCCCGCGCCCGGCAAGCTGCCGCAGCTGCCGGCGCCGCCCCCGGTGCTGTCACTGCCGCCGCCCTCCACCACGACGCCGGTGCCGCCGGAGGCCCCCACCGAGCCGCCCGTCTCGGTCGACTCGGATCCGATGACGCACATCGAGTACCTGTCGTCGGACGCGCTGGCGGGACGTGACAGCCCCTCCGCGGGCCTGGACGCGGCATCCGCCTACGTGCAGGCGCACGCGGAGAAGTACGGGCTCGTGGGGCCCAACTCCAACAACCCGGAGAACCCCTTCCAGCAGAAGTTCAACGTCTTCTCCTGGCTGGGCGCGGACAAGGCGGGCGAGGCGGCCGGCGCGGCCCACGGCGAGCACAAGGAGTTCGGCCACCAGATGTTCCAGGAGGGCTTCTACCTGGACGAGAAGATGCCCAAGGACACGCTGAAGCTGCTCAACCAGCAGTACGAGCAGACGATGAAGGCGGCGGGTCAGACGGCGGTGCCTGCGCGCGCCGGCAAGCAGCGCAGCGTGGAGGAGCTCAAGCAGGTGGCCACGGCCACGGGCCAGGCGGTGAACACCCTGGCGATGCTACCTGGCACCGGCCCGCACAAGGACGAGGTCATCGTGGTGATGGCCCACCTGGACCACGTGGGCGTGGACCGCAAGGGCAACGCCTACAACGGCGCGGACGACAACGCGTCCGGCAGCGCGGTGCTGATGGCGGCGGTGCCGGAGCTGGCGGAGGCCGCGAAGAACGGCAAGCTGGACCGCTCCGTGCTCTTCGTCTGGACGGGCGCGGAGGAGAAGGGGCTGGTGGGCTCGCAGTACTTCGTGGACCACCCCATCCCCGGGGTGGAGCTGAAGAACATCGCCGGCGTCATCAACACGGACATGGTGGGCCGTTGGGATGATCAGCGCCTGTCCGTGGTGGACACCAACACCAAGGGCCAGCCCAACTACTTCCGCGACGTGGTGGACCAGGCGAACCAGCAGCTGGCGGATCCGTTCGACCGCATCAACCGCGACATCAACGTCTACCGCGACCGGCAGGACGGCGCGTCCTTCGGGCGCAAGGGCGAGGACGTGCTCTTCCTCTTCGAGGGCCTGTCCAACCCCGAGGGCGGCGGCGACCTCATCCCCGAGTACCACCGGCAGGATGACGACATCGAGAAGATCATCGAGGACAACGGCGGCAACAAGCCCCGCCGCGTGAAGGACCTGCTGCTCAACGTCATCGGCCTGGCGGCGAACCGCACGACGGAGCCGCAGCAGCCGAAGTAGTGCGTCGCGTTCCGCCGGAAGTCCTCCTTCCGGCGGACGCATCCTCCGCGGCCGAGACCGCGGAGGAGCGCTGGACCGCTCGCTAGGCCGCCAGCTCCTCGCCGCTGTTGGCCGCGGGCCCGCCGGAGATCGCGGCGAGCTCGTGCTCGCTCAGCACGAGCTTCTCTTCCGAGCCGCGCCAGACGAACGGGATGCCCGGCTGCCGGTACAGGTT
Organism: Corallococcus carmarthensis; assembly: GCF_003611695.1. Classification (GTDB taxonomy): domain Bacteria; phylum Myxococcota; class Myxococcia; order Myxococcales; family Myxococcaceae; genus Corallococcus; species Corallococcus carmarthensis. The sequence goes on from NZ_RAWE01000051.1 coordinate 40,469, forward strand.
CGCGGGGATGTCGCGCGCCAGCTGCGCGTGCAGCTCCGGCAGCTTGGACCAGTGCAGCCCGTGCCGCGTGTGATGCGCGGTGTGGTAGCCCAGGTTGCCCGTCATCAGGTTGTAGCCCTTGTGGAGGATGTTGTACGAGGCCTCCGAGTGGTTCGCGGTGTTCAGGTCCACGTGGTGGAAGTAGGTCGCCCAGACCGTCACGTAGAGCGACGCCGCCATGGGCAGCAGGAACACGAACAGCGCGTTGTAGGGGTTCACCCAGAACAGGCCCGCCAGCAGCACCAGCTGGAGCGCGGCCATCACCACGAAGATGCGCAGCGCCTTGGGGTGCTGCTTCTTCCCCACCTGGAACGCGCGCGGGTACGCGGTCAGCGCCGTGCTCAACGAGTACTCCACCTCCCCCATCGTCGAGCCGTCATCCCGCTTCCAGCGCGACTCGTCCTGCGTCTGGTCCAGGTAGTTCTTGTGGTGGCCCAGCACGTGGTGGAGGAACCACGCCTGCGACGTCACGCCCGTCTGGAAGCCGAAGACGATCTCCAGCAGGCGGTTGGGCAGCGCGTGCTTGAAGAAGGACAGGTGCTGGTGGTGGTGGTTCCACGAGCAGATCCACCCCTTGGGGATGATGCCCAGCCCGAACCACAGCACCGGCACCCACCAGCTGCGCGCCGTGAGGAACACCGTCACGTCGAGCGCGAACACGCTCAGGAACATCAGGACCGGGATGCGATCTTCAGGGTGCCGGAACAGGGTCATGCGCCTTCCGCGACAAGAGGGGCCAGGGATGAAGTGCCGATTTTCCAACTGTAGGACGGCGGCCCCTATGCCGAACAGCCCGGCCACGCCTGCCTGCACGTTCCACACTGACGGTAAACAACGTAGTCACGTTGAACTTGTCTTTCCATATTTCCAAGAATCGCAGTCCTGCTTTGTGATAAACGCCGACCCAGCCCTTTTGGACCACCCTGGAGGCGGAAATGCGGAACCAGACCATCGAGGCGGCACTGGCGAAGAATCCCCACCGTGAGCAGCTCATCAAGCACCGGTTCTTCGAGGTGGTGGATGAGAAGGCCTTCAGCCGCGACCAGGCGGAGATGGTGCTGGGTCAGTGGTGGCACCCCCTGCACTACTTCCCCGACTTCCTGAGCAAGCTCATCGCCGTCTGTCCACAGATGGAGATGAAGACGGCGGTGACGCACATCCTCAACCAGGAGGTGGGCGAAGGCGACCCGGCGCGCGCGCACGAGCGCTTCTTCATCCAGACGATGACGGACGCGGGCTTCACGAAGGCGGGCGTGTCGGAGGCGGACATGACGCCCGCGACGCGCCGGCTCATCGACGGGTACCAGCGCTCCACGCAGAGCCACCTCACCGGCCTGGGCTTCCTCTACGGCACGGAGGTGGCGGACCTCACCATGGTGGCCAAGCTGGGCAAGCTGGTGCGCCGCACCACGGGCCTCAAGTCCCTGCCCTGGGTGGACATCCACGTGAAGCAGGAGCCGGACCACGTGGAAACGGCCGGCCACACGGTGGGGCTCCAGTACACCGACGAGGAGCTGGCCACCATCACGCGCGGCGCCGAGGAGATGTGGCAGCTGTGGGTGGGATTCTTCGAGGAGCTGCGCAACCGCGTTGTCTGAGCGGCGCCTTGCGTCAAGCGCAACCCCCTGGAATCCGTACGTTTTCGCACGGAACACTGGCGAATCTCTCCAGGTAGGGTAGTCACTCCCGCGTCACGGGAGCGTCACACCCCAGCGCCACCGACCTCCCGCGGCGGACCGCGCCTGTCCCTCCAGGCGCCGAGGGAGATCCCATGCTCGAAAAGCTGATGCCGAAGTCGGACGAGTTCTTCGACGACTTCGACGCGCAATGCGCGAGGACCGTTGAGGGAGCCAAGCTGCTGCACGAACTCTTGAGCGACTACCGGGACGTGCCCACGCGCGTCCAGGCCCTCAAGGACGTGGAGCACAAGGGTGACGACGTCACCCACGCGGCCTTCAACCGCCTCCACCAGCAATTCATCACCCCGTTCGACCGCGGGCAGATCCACACCCTGCTCTCCCGCATCGACGACGTGCTGGACCTGACCAACGCGGCCGCCGCGCGCCTGCTGTACTACGAGATCGAAACCAGCCGGCCGGACGCCACGGAGCTGGCGCGGCTGCTGGTGCTCTCCACGCTGAAGGTGCAGGAGGTCGTCGCGGCGCTGCGGTTGATCAAGAAGCCGGAGCAGATCCTCGCGGGCTGCAAGGAGATCAAGCACCTGGAGTCCCAGGCGGACGAGGTGCTGCGCGCGGGCATGGGCCGGCTGTTCAAGAGCGGCGTGGATACCCTGACCATCATCAAGTGGAAGGAGATCTACGACCTCATCGAGACGGCCACCGACAAGTGCCAGGGCGTGGCCAACGTCATCGAGGGCGTCGTGCTGGAGCACAGCTGAGATGCTGCTCGCCGCGGTCGTCCTCATTGTCGTCGTCGCGCTCGTCTTCGACTTCATCAACGGCTTCCACGACGCGGCGAACTCCATCGCCACCGTGGTGTCCACGCGCGTGCTGTCGCCGAACCTGGCGGTGGCGTGGGCCGCGTTCTTCAACTTCGTGGCGGCCTTCGCGGGCGGCGTGCACGTGGCCAACACCATGGGCAAGGGCATCATCAACTTCGAGATGCTCCGCGCGGCCGGCCCCACGGCGGTGCTGATGGTCATCTTCTCCGCGCTCATTGGCGCCATCACGTGGAACCTGCTCACCTGGTGGTGGGGGCTGCCCTCGTCGTCGTCGCACGCGCTGGCGGGCGGGATGATTGGCGCCACGCTGCCGGTGCTGGGCTTCCAGGGGCTGGTGGGCAGCGGCATCGCGCGCATCGCGGCCTTCATCGTGCTGTCGCCGCTCATCGGCATGACGCTGGGCATCGCGATGATGGTGGCCAGCACCTGGGCGGTGCACCGTCAGACGCCGCTGCGCGTGGACACCTGGTTCCGCCGGCTGCAGCTGGTGTCGTCCGCCATCTTCTCCTTCAGCCATGGCACCAACGACGCGCAGAAGGTCATGGGCATCATCGCGGTGGTGCTCTTCGGCACCATCTGGCGCGACCGTCCGTTCCACATCGACTGGTGGATGATCATCTCCTGCCACGCGGCCATCGCGATGGGCACCTTCTTCGGCGGCTGGCGCATCATCCGCACCATGGGCCACAGCCTCACGAAGCTGGCGCCCATTGGCGGCTTCAGCGCGGAGACGGGCGGCGGCGTCACCATCATCGCGCTGGCGGAGCTGGGCATCCCCGTCTCCACCACGCACACCATCACGGGCGCCATCGTCGGCGTGGGGTCCACGCGCGGCTGGCGCGCCGTGAAGTGGGGCACCGCCGGCCGCATCATCTGGGCGTGGGTGTTCACCATCCCCGCCGCCGCGCTGGTGTCCGTGCTGGTCTACGGACTCACGCTGGTGGTGGTGCGGATGGTGGGCTGAAGAAAGCCAACCCCCTTCCCTGCTTCACCTACGGGGCGGGCCCTTCCTCACCAGGAAGGCCCGCCCTGCTTCGTTCCGGCTACTCCGTGATGTTGAGCGCGTTGACCACCGACGGCGCTCCGCCCAGGGCCGGCGGCACCCAGGGCACCACCTTGCGGTTCTGCCACTGGACCAGCTTCAGCGACGGGTCCTCCAGGGGAACGTCGAAGGTGAAGGAGATGCGCGTGGGGCCTTCCGCGTCCGCCTCCTCGATGCGCGCCTTCATGCCGCCCACGTCGAACTCCTGCCCCAGCTTCACCGGCCAGTTCTTCCCGCGGTAGATGCGCTCCTCCAGGATGTTGAGGTAGTGCTGGCCCTTGGGCAGGGACAGCTCCAGCGAGTTGGGGCCGGTGCGCGTCACGTGCTGCTCGCCCGCCTTGTAGGACAGCACCCACCAGTTCTTCGGCAGCGGCATGCCCGTGGACCACCACTGCACGGAGCCGTAGATGCCCACGGTGCCGTTGGGGGCGTTGAGCACCACGATCCGCTGGTTGGGGAGTTCCTTCAGGTCCAGGGCCTCCGAGTAGCGGTCGTGCACGCGCTTGAAGAGCGCGTCCACCTGCGAATAGAGGGTCGCGGTCTGCCACCAGACGTAGGGCGCACCCGCGATGTGGATGACGACCATCGCCAGCGCGCCCACCAGCACCGCGCCCGCGCGCGGCTTGAGCGCGCGGTTCTTCCACGCGGTGCGGATGATGATCGCCAGCGCCACCGCCACGCCCAGGCTGGGAACAATGAGCGTGCGCGCCCCCGCCAGCGGCGAGCTGCCCAGCCACGTGGACGCGAACGAGCCCACCAGCAGCCACTTCAGCGTCTTGCGCTCCGCCGGCTCCACCTGCGGCCACACGCCCCACAGCAGCAGCGAGAAGAACACCAGGCCCGCCGCGCCCAGCAGCTGGAACGTGGGCACGTAGGACGGATCCAGGATGTAGTCGTTGGGCGCGCTGAGCGTCAGGCCCGCGATGGCCGCCGGCACGCGCTCGAACATCGCCAGGAACCACTGCACCGGCGCACCGGCCAGGTCCAGGTGCGTGTCCTGATGGGCCGCGCCGTAGCCCAGCACCTTGTACAGGGTGAGGAAGGCGGCCATCAGCGCGCTGAACGGGAGGAGCGCCTTGAGCCGCTCGGACGGCTTGCCCGGCCCCGCGAAGCCCTCATAGGCGAGCACGTAGGGGATCATGATCAGCGTCGTCTCCGCGCTGGCCAGGCCCAGCGCGAAGGCGATGAGCGACCCGGCCAGGGCGCCCTTGCGCTGGCGCTCGCGCCACTCCATGTGGAGATAGAAACCCAGCACCCCGAAGAGCATGGACACCAGCAGCACGCGGTAGGACAGCCAGCCCACGGCGGCGCCGTGCGAACCGTTGACGGCGAAGAGCAGCAGCGCCAGCCCCGCGATGCCCGTGGGCAGGATGCGGCGGAACAGCACGGCCACCAGCGCCACCAGGCCCACGTACCAGAGCAGCGAGTGCACGTGGTAGGCGACGGCGATGCGGTTGTAGAGCAGGTGATCCAACCCGAACAGCGCGCTGCCCAGCGGCCGGAAGAAGGCCAGCTTCACGCCCGGCTCCACGAACCACGGGAAGATGCCCGCGTGGGACATCTGCGCGGTGTGCTCCGGGATACCCGTGGCGGTGCGGTACACGTCGAAGTGCGTGTTCGCCAGCGGCGCCGGCTGCGGCAGGTTGTCCCAGACGCCCAGCCAGACGTAGTCGTCGAACATCCAACCGGTGTTCAACATCGTCAGGCTCAGCAGCACCGCGGCCGCGACTGAAATCCAGAAATAGCGTCGAAACGGCCAACCACCGGAGGCTGGCGGGGGAGAGGTATCCATGTTTCAAAGATCTATCAGTACGGCCCCCTGACGAGATAGGTCCTGCTGGGTCGTCCGCTGCCACCGGAAACACGCGGAGTGCGGCGCGCGAGACGGAGATCCTTTGCCACCTGCCCGGACTCCGGGTGATCCTCGTCCGACGAAGGGGGACGCGGTCTGGCAGGTGCATTCACGAACGGGCGTGCCCCCGTTCCTTCCGCGCCGTCGCCAGGCCCGCACGCATGCGCATCGCCATCATCGCCACGTACACCCATCCGACCCGGCTGCGGATCAAGGAACCCTCCATCATGCAGTCCTCCGTGCCGGAGCTCATCGCGGGCCTGTGCCCGGAGCACGCGCAGGTGGAGATCTTCAACGAGAAGGAGGCGGACCTTCCGTTGGACCGGCACTGGGACCTGGTCTTCTTCTCGTATCTGCACTCGTACTACGAGCACACCAAGGTGCTCTCCACCCTCTTCCGGCAGCGCGGCATGACGACGGTGGCGGGCGGCCGGCACGCGGGCCACTTCCCCGACGACGCGGCGAAGTACTTCGACGCGGTCATCACCGGGGAGCCGGAGTCCAACGTGCCCGCGCTCATCGCGGACTTCGAGAAGGGCGAGCTGAAGCCCCGCTACAGCCTGCCGTCCCAGGGCGCCGCCGCCATCCGGCCGTACCGCTACGATCTCATCGACTTCACGCACAACAAGGTGCGCCTGCCGGGCATCGAGGCGTCGCGCGGCTGCCCCTTCACCTGCAACTTCTGCGTGCTCACCGGCCACGAGCGCTACCGCTTCCGGCCCATCCCGGAGGTCATCGACGAGATCCAGACGCGCATGCGCTGGAACCCGAACTTCCTGGGGCTGATGGGTGACGCGTTCGTCTTCCTGGACAACAACCTGGGCGGGTCTCCCAAGTACCTGCGCGCGCTGTGCGAAGCGCTCATCCCGTTGAAGAAGACCTGGGGCTGCGCGCTCACCTTCAACGTGCTCAAGGACGAGTCGCTGGTGAAGCTGATGGCGCAGGCGGGCTGCCGCTACGTCTACACCGGCCTGGAGTCCCTCAACCCGGACTCCATCAAGGCGATGAACAAGGGCCAGAACAAGCTGTCGGAGGTGGACGCCGTCATCCGCCGCGTCTTCTCCGCCGGCATCCTCTTGTCCTTCGGGCTCATCGTCGGCTCGGACGGCGACACCAACGAATACCTGCACCGGCTGCCGGACTACCTGGCGGACCTGAAGTACTTCTCCGTCACGTTCCTGGGCATCGTGTGCCCCTACCCGGAGACGCCCTTCTTCCGCGAGCTCCAGGCGGACAACCGGCTGCTGCCCGGCACCACCAGCCGCGACTACGACGGCTACACGCTGTGCCACCGGCCCAAGCAGCTGCACGCGTCGGAGGTGGTGGAGCACTTCCAGCGGCTGTGCCGCACGCTGGGGAGCCTGCCCAACATCGCGCGGCACTACGCGTCCAAGCTGATGATGAGCGACCTGCCCCGCTACAAGCAGACCATCCTCTTCTCCGGCCCGGAGATCGTCAGCATCCGCAACCCGCTGAAGAATCCGGAGCGCCGCTACATCGCGGGCCTGGATGCCATTGAAGCCTGGGACGTGGAGCAGATGGCCGCGCTGGGCCTCACGCCGCAGGTCCTGACCGGACCCGGGACGGCAGCCGCACATCCCACGCCAGTCCCAGGGCTTGCAGCGCGCGGATGAAGAGCCAGCCCGGATCCCACTGCCACCACACCCAGCCGTGCCGCGCGGACGCGGGGAAGGCGTGGTGGTTGTTGTGCCAGCCTTCCCCCAGCGCCAGCACGCTCACCCACCACACGTTGCGGCTGTGGTCGCGCGTGTCGTGGGCGCGCCAGCCGAACGCCGCATGGCACACGGAGTTCACCGCGTAGGTGCTCTGCATCCAGCACACCACCGGGAGGAAGAAGTACGCGGGCACCGTGCGCCAGCCGAACGTCAGCCCCACCACGAGCACCGCCAGCACCTGCGGCGCGATGCGGTAGCGCAGGAGCCAGTGGTAGTAGCCGTCGTTCGCCATGTCGCGGCACCAGGTGCGCCAGCCATCCTCTTCGGTGGAGGCCTCGTTGAGGATCCACCCCATGTGCGCGTACCAGAAGCCCCGCGACGGCGAGTGCACGTCCCCGTCCGCGTCCGCCTTCGCGTGGTGCAGCCGGTGATTGGCGGCCCACAACAGCGGGCTGCCCTGCGCCGTGAGCATGGCCACCGACACCAGCGCGTACTCCACCCAGCGGGGGCACACGAACGCGCGGTGGCACAGCAGGCGGTGCAGCCCCACCGTCGTGCCCAGGCCAATGGACACGTACACGGCCAGCGCCACCGGCAGCGCGTACGGCGGCCAGGGCAGGAAGAACGCCAGCGCGGCCAGCGCATGCACCACGAGCATGTAGCCGACGATGACGGGACTGAGCTGGAAACGGAGCGGAGCGGTGATCATGGCCCGGTGCGGAGTCGAGGAAGAAGCACGCAGTGTAGGGGCCCCGCCTGACGGAACAAGGAATGCGTCCGGAGCGTCACATCACGCGGACGTCACGGGCGCGGGGCGACTGGGGCAGAAGGAGCGCCTCCACCGGCGGGGCTTGCAGGGTGGCCTGGTAGCGGTCCATGCGGCGCAGCTCCGCGCGGGCCTCCACCTCCGTGAAGATCTCCCGCGCGCGGGCGAGGAAGGCCTCGCGCCGGCCGGGCAACGCCACCGCCGCGTCGAAGTAGGCCACGCCCGTCTCCCAACGGTTGGGGCTCTTCTCCAGGACGGCGATGGCCTCCAGGAAGACCGGCTCCGCGGCCTTCGGGCCCTTGCGCAGGGCCAGCGAGCGCGCCGTCACGCGCAGCGCGGGGCCCTTGAGGTACGGGTAGAGCCGGGCAATCACGCGCGCCTTGATGCAGGCCAGCCGCACGATCTTCAGCAGCTCCTTGCGCGGCACCACCGTGGCGCCCTCCTCCAGCGCGAAGAGGGCCGCCTCCGCCGCGTCCACCAGCCCCACCTGGAGGAAGGGCACCAGCACCTGGTAGCTCCAGATGCTCTTGAAGCAGCGCACCGCGACGAGCGCCGCCTCCTCCACCTGGTGCTCGCGCACCGTGACGTTGGCCAGGTGGTTGAGGCTGGCACACTGGTTGGCCAGGTCCGCCACCTCTTCGCTGATGCGCAGGCCCTGCTCCAGCTCCGCGCACAGCTCGCCCACGTCGCCTTCGCCCAGGAGGTAGCGGCACATGGGCGCCCATGAGTGCGCCCAGCCCTGGTGCATCAGCGCGTTGAGCTCCACGCCAATGGTCTTCATCTGCTCGTAGAGCGACTCCGCCGTGCGGAAGCGCGAGTGGAGGAACTCGCCCGTGGCCTGCATCATCAGCGACGTCTGACGCTCCCAGCGCTCGCCCACCTGGCGCAGCGTGGAGACGGCCTCCTCCTGGAACTCGCGCGCGCGCTGAAGTTCGTTGGCGAAGAAGGCCTGGATGCCCAGGCGGCTGAGCGCGAGCCCCTCCGCCACGGGGTCCTTGGAGCGCCGCGCGTACTCCAGCGCCTTCTCGCAGTGGTAGCGCGAGCGCTTGAGCAGCCCCGCGCCGAACAGCAGCGTGCCGTAGTAGCCGCGCGCCAGGCTCATGGCGTAGTCGCTGCGCGAGCGCTCCGCCATGTTGGTGGACACCAGCGTCGCCCAGGTGAGCTTGGTGATGTCCGCGAAGTAGTAGATGCGGATGAGCGAGTTGAGCGTGGACAGCTGCTGGAGGTAGTTGCCCAACCGCGCCGCCGGCAACGGCCGCAGGATGAACGGCAGGAGCGACGCCAGGCCCCGCAGGAGGAGATTGGCCAGCGTGCGCAGGCCCAGCGCGGCCAGGCTCCCCGGAAGGCTGCGGCCCCGGAGCACCAGCGACTTCTCCAGGTGCTGCGTGGCGAGCGCGGACTCGCCCTTCTCCTGGTGCGCGCGGCCCAGGCCCAGGTGCAGCTCCGCCTGACGGGGGATCTCCTCCTCGTCCACCAGGCACTGCTCGAACATCAGGATGGCGTTGGCGTAGTGGCCCGCCTGGAGCAGCGTCTCCGCCAGCTCCTGCATCACCCGGCGCGTCTGGAGCAGCGTCACCTCCGGATCCACCGGGACGACGGTGCCCAAGAGCTCCAGGCCGCGGTTGTAGTGGTAGAGCGCGTCGTCGTTCGCGTACTGCGCCCGCGCGCTGCGGGCCGCCATCAGCGTGTACGCCAGGCCCTTGTCCTCCACGTTGCCCGCGAGGAAGTGGAACGCGAGCAGACCCGCGGAGGCCGCGAGGTTGTCGCTCGCGCGGGCCTCCAGGTAGCGCGCGAGCCGGCGGTGCAGGTCCTCGCGCGCCGACACCAGCAGCGTGTTGTAGGCCACGTCGCGGATGACGATGTGCTTGAAGAGGCAGGTGTACGGCTCCTCCGTCTCCAGCAGGATGAGGCCCAGGCGCTGGAGCGTGTCCATGGCCTCGCGCAGGCGCTGTGCGCCCAGGGTGGGCACCAGCGCCGCCACCGCGTCCAGCGTGAAGATGCGCCCGATGACGGACGCCACCTTCACCACCAGCTTCTCCGTCTCGCTGAGCAGGTCGATGCGCGACAGCACCACGTCCTGGATGGAGTCCGGGAGGATGAGGTCCTGAAGGCCGCGCTTCAACTCCATCCGCGTGGAGCCGGGCTCCGCCAGCCCCAGGTAGCCCTGCTCCGCCAGGCCCTCCACGATGGATTCGATGAAGAACGGGTTGCCCTGCACCTTCGCGAGCAGCCGGTCCTCCAGCGCGACGTCCGGCGGTGACAGTCGCAGGTGCACGCGCAACAGCGCCCGCGTGTCCTCGTCGTCCAGGCTCACCAGGTCCACGGGGCAGAATTCCGGCAGCTCGCGCAGCCCCTTGAGCTGGTCGCCCGGGCGCATCGTCGCCAGCACCATGATGCGGTGCGAACCCACGCGCACCGCGAGGTACTGGAGCAGGTCGATGGAGATGTAGTCCGCCCAGTGCAGGTCCTCGAAGAAGAGTAGCAGCGGCTGCGCGCGGCTGAGCTTCTCCAGGAGCTGGAAGACGATCTGGAACACCTTCTGCTGCTTGCGCCGCGCGTCCATCCCCGCCGTGACGGACGTCTCCTCCAACGTCATGCCGAGGATGCCCGCGACCACCGGGATCCACTCCGGCCCCACGTCCTCCAGGCCCTCCAGCCCCTGCCGCAGGCGCGTGAGCTGCGCCTCGGTGTCGTCCGAGTCGTGCAGCCCGAACGCCTGGAGCAGCACCTCCTTCCAGGGGAAGAAGGGGGTGAAGGCCTCGTAGGAGTAGCAGACGCCGTACAGCGCCCGCGCGCCGCCCTCCTCCGCGTCCTCCAGCACGCGCGCGCCCAGCCGCGACTTGCCGATGCCCGCCTCACCGGACACCACGCACACGCGGCCCTGCCCGGCGAAGGACGCGTTGAGCGCTTCGTGCAGCACGTTCAATTCACGGCTGCGGCCGATGATGTCGCCATGGCCCTTGATGAAGAGGCCGCGGCGCGTCTCCCCCAGGAGCCGGTACACCGGCACCGTGCGCGACACGCCCTTGAGCTTCGCGTCCTCCACGAACTCGGTGGCGAAGCCACCCTGCTGCGAACGCGACTGGGTGTTGGCGCACAGGTGCACGCCGTCCTGGCGTCCGCCGTGCGTCATCAGGCGCGCGGCCATGTTCACGACCTCGCCCAGCGCGGAGTAGCCCTTGCGCGTGGGCGAGCCCATGTCGCCGCAGTAGGCGTGGCCGGTGGCGATGCCGATCTGCAGCTCATCCAGGAAGGGGAACTGCTCGCGCGCCTTGAGCAGCTTGCAGGCCAGCCGGCACGCCAGCACCTCCTTGTTCTCCTGGGCGGTGGGCGCGCCGAACAGGACGTAGAGCACGTTGCCCTTGTCCGTGAAGTCCGTCATCAGCAGCACGCCACCGTGGTGGGCGCTCTCGCGCTGGACGAACTCGTAGTAGGCGTTGAGGTCGTGGGTGAAGGCGTCCGGATCCGTGTCCGATTGGGCGTGGGTGAAGCGCACGAAGAAGCAGGTGACGTCGCGGAAGTCGCCCGCGAACTCCTGGTGCGCGGTGGTGATCTTCGTGAAGAGCACCGGGTGCAGGAGCAGCGCGCACCGGCCCACCAGCTCCGCTCCGCCCGTGGGCGCGGGCAGCGGGCGCTTCACCGACTCCACCGGCGCGTCGAGCGCCAGCCGGTGGTTGCCACCCTCGCGAGCCTCACCCTGGCGCGCGGCTTCCGGCAGCGCCGCCCACGCCCGGGGGCTCAAGACGACCTCCGACACCGTGGCCTGCTTCTCCGCGCCCACCGCCTGCGCCAGCGGCTCACCCACGAGCGCCGGGTGCATCCACAGGCCGGTGGTGCCCATCACGATGCGGGTGGCCTCGCCAAACCCGATGCCGATGCGCGACGACACACCGAAGCGCTGGCCCAACAGCTCCAGCCGGGCGAAGCGCGCGAGCCTGCGCTGCACGCCCAGCGCGCACACCGCCGCGCGCTGCACGACGTCGCCGTCCGCCTCGCCGGGCGCGGCCTCGAAGCACGCGAGGATGGAGTCACCGGCGAACTGGTAGATGTCCCCGCCGTGGTCGCGGACCACGTCGATCATCTCCGTGTAGTAGTTCGTCAGCAGGCGCTGGAGCGCGTCGATGCCGCGCGGGCCCGCGCCGCTCAGCCCCACCACGATGGGCGTGAAGCCCGCGATGTCCAGCAGCAGGATGGCGCCCCGCACGCCCTCCGTCCGGGGCAGTGCGTCCGCCTCCTGGCTCCCGAGCCGCGCGAGGATGGCCGCCGGCATGTAGGGCGCCAGCGTCGCGACGACGGGATCAATGGGCTGCGTGGAGGGCATCCCCGGGGGCTTTCCGCTCAGGACAACGTGGCGTAGCGCAGGTAGAGGGCGCCCAGACAGACCGCGCCGTAGAGCGGAATCTCCGCCGTCTCCGTCCAGGGCTGCTGCTTCATGACCGCACCCCAGACATGCACCGCGGTCATGATGCCGCCAATGAGCCCGATGAGTTCGAAGATGACCAGGTGGCTCTTGGGGTCCGGGATGAACTGCACCACCGCGATGATGACGGACAGCGCCAGGCCGCCCAGGCAGCGCGCGAAGTAGACCGTCAGGTCATTGTTGCCCGTGGGCAGCTCCCACCCGAACCAGCGCGCCCAGCGCATCGGCACGAACAGCAACGGCAGCGCGTAGACGACCGCGAAGACCGAGGTGGAGACCGCGAGGAACCAGCTGGCCAGCGGATAGTCGGGGTTGATCATGATGGCGGACGCGGCAAGGGCTCTGGGCGTCCTCCTGCCGGGCGCACCCTCCCCTACGCCGTCCATCCTAGAATCTTTTCCC
>NZ_RAWE01000520.1 GCF_003611695.1 Corallococcus carmarthensis
ATGGACTGGCGCTCCAGCAGGCCTTCGTCCAGCAACAGGCGCAGGTGCGCGGGCGAGCAGTCGAGGACGTCCAGCGAGTCCTTCTGGATGCGATTGACGAGCTCGCCCACGTCGGCGCGGGCCTCGTCGGGGACGATGCAGAGGGTGTGGCCGTCGAGCACCTGGATGAGCTGCTTGACGGAGGCGTCGAAGGACAGCGGCGCGTTGACGCTGACGCGCTCCCCAGGCTGGGCCTCCGCGTGCACGGTGGCGGCGAGGGCGACGCGCAGATTCAGCACGGAGCGGTGCTGAATCATCACGCCCTTGGGGCGGCCGGTGCTGCCGGAGG
>NZ_RAWE01000521.1 GCF_003611695.1 Corallococcus carmarthensis
ATGCCTTCCACCATCGAGTCGAGGTACTCGCGCAACTCCTCATCGAGTCGCTTCAGCGTCCGCCGGTCCATCGCGACCGTAGATCATGATCGACCGGCGGCTTCAACAACCGACTAAGTGGTACTAGTGCCGAGTCCTCGTGATTCCGCCACCCCTTCTCCGAGGGAGATGGCCAGCAGGAATCATCCGGTCAGGGCACTAGTACCACCTGATCAGATTCGGGAGGGGCCGCGCGGCAGGTTCGAGTCGTCCACGAGCCTGCGGCAGAGGGGGCAGACGCCTATCCAGCGCAACAGCACCTGTTGAAGACGGCGGCGGACTTCAG
>NZ_RAWE01000522.1 GCF_003611695.1 Corallococcus carmarthensis
CGCGCGGAAGCCTCCAGGGCGTCGACGTCCAACGCGCGCAGGTGCTTCAAGCGCCGCAGGGACTGCGCGTGCACGCGCACCTGGCTGCGACTGGCATGGGCGCGCAAACGCACGCTGTCGATGCCCAGCTCCTGCGTGCGCACCAGGCCCTCCTCCACCGCCCAGCGCACCGTCTGTTCCAGGGCCGCTAGTACCACTTAGTCGGTTGTTGAAGCTGCCGGTCGATCATGATCTACGGTCGTGATGGACCGGCGGACGCTGAAGCGACTCGATGAGGAGTTGCGCGAGTACCTCGACTCGATGGTGGAAGGAAT
>NZ_RAWE01000523.1 GCF_003611695.1 Corallococcus carmarthensis
GGTGGAGAGGACGTTCGCGAGGCCGCTGGCCATGGGGTGCTCCTTCAGGAGGAAGACGGAGGTTTGTACGGCGACAGCTACAAAAGGATTATCGGTGGAGGGGGGCCGGAGTTTCCTGGGGATTTCCTGAAATCATTTTTCCCCCGCCGCCGGGCCTGGGGCCCGAAACGCCGCCGGCCCCGGACCGGTACTCCCGAAGGAGCACCAGCGCGGGGCCGGAGCGAACCACCAACCTGTCAGCGACTACTTCAGGTTGTTGATGGCCGCCATCGCCATCTCGTCCATCTTCTT
>NZ_RAWE01000524.1 GCF_003611695.1 Corallococcus carmarthensis
CTTGGGTCGGGCGTGGCCACGCCCCATTATTTCTAATCCGCCCCCGGCCCACGTCGAGCGTGGTGAGGCCCACCGTTCGCTGCCTCACCGCCCCCTCAGGCGAGCACCACCCCGTGAACGCTTACCCGTGGAGATGGGCTTCAAGGGACGCAGTGAGAGCGTCGAGCACGTTGCGCTCCTGCTTCCTGAGGCTCATCACGGCCGTGAGGATGCGCTCGACGAAGCGGCTGCCGTCCTCGCTCTGGGTGCCAA
>NZ_RAWE01000525.1 GCF_003611695.1 Corallococcus carmarthensis
ATTCCTTCCACCATCGAGTCGAGGTACTCGCGCAACTCCTCATCGAGTCGCTTCAGCGTCCGCCGGTCCATCACGACCGTAGATCATGATCGACCGGCAGCTTCAACAACCGACTAAGTGGTACTAGCAGGGTGTTGAGAAACCCCTCCGAGGGATCGACACCCCGCACCGTGACGTGGTGTCCTCCGCGCATCGGAGGCAGCGATGCGCGGACGGCCCAAGCAGCAGACGACGCTGTTCAGCTTGAGGA
>NZ_RAWE01000526.1 GCF_003611695.1 Corallococcus carmarthensis
CACAGCCAGCGTTGATCATGCCTGACGCTGGCTGGCAACCTCCTGATGCCTCCCGAAGCCGGGTCCAACCCCGATGTTCGATCCGGCAGGTTGAATTTTCGGACCGGAGATCAGGGACAGCCCCTAGTACCACTTAGTCGGTTGTTGAAGCCGCCGGTCGATCATGATCTACGGTCGCGATGGACCGGCGGACGCTGAAGCGACTCGATGAGGAGTTGCGCGAGTACCTCGACTCGATGGTGGAAGGCAT
>NZ_RAWE01000527.1 GCF_003611695.1 Corallococcus carmarthensis
CACCAGGGGACGCGGCTGGCGCGTGCACTGCAAACGGACTGCGCCTTGCGGTGGCTCAGTGGAGGCCATTGCATCAGCGTGGCGGTCCTCAACCGCTTTCGCGCCCAGAATGCCGCCCTCTTCCTAGTACCACCTGATCAGATTCGGGAGGGGCCGCGCGGCAGGTTCGAGTCGTCCACGAGCCTGCGGCAGAGGGGGCAGACGCCTATCCAGCGCAACAGCACCTGTTGAAGACGGCGGCGGACTTCA
>NZ_RAWE01000528.1 GCF_003611695.1 Corallococcus carmarthensis
CTCTTCAATCGCTTGAAGCAGAACCGGCGGGTGGCGACGCGCTATGAGAAGCGCGCCGCCAACTACCTGGCGATGGTCCTTATCGCCTCCATCCGCCTCTGGCTCTAATTTGCGGACACGCCCTAGTACCACTTAGTCGGTTGTTGAAGCTGCCGGTCGATCATGATCTACGGTCGTGATGGACCGGCGGACGCTGAAGCGACTCGATGAGGAGTTGCGCGAGTACCTCGACTCGATGGTGGAAGGAA
>NZ_RAWE01000529.1 GCF_003611695.1 Corallococcus carmarthensis
CTTCCACGACCTCAAGCGCTTTCGGGCTGCTGCTACCCGCTACGACAAGACGGCGACCTGCTACCTCGCCGTCCTCCACGTCGCCTCCATGCTTCTCTGGCTGCGTTAATCAGGGACAGCCCCTAGTACCACCTGATCAGATTCGGGAGGGGCCGCGCGGCAGGTTCGAGTCGTCCACGAGCCTGCGGCAGAGGGGGCAGACGCCTATCCAGCGCAACAGCACCTGTTGAAGACGGCGGCGGACTTC
>NZ_RAWE01000052.1 GCF_003611695.1 Corallococcus carmarthensis
CTTCCCTCTCGCTGCGCTTTTCAGCGCTGCTCTTGAGGTGAAGCGCCCTCAAAAAATTGACTGCGGGTTTCCGCAATCCATTACTGCTTGGGCTTGCTATTTGGTTTTCAAAGACCGAGCCGCTTGTTGCGACTTTGTTGCTTGCCGGCTTCTTTTCAACCGGCTGGGCTGCAGCTTCTATTTCAGTTCGAAGTCAGCGTCAACTTCGCTTTTTCGTCCTGCGGGCTGCTTCGAAATCCGTCGGCGCCGTCCAGTGACTTCCGCCGCTTCTTTCGAGGGGGCGGCTTCTACTTCAGCGCCGCGTTCCCTGTCAACCGCTCGTTGTCAGCTTTCCTCACCGCCCGCCGTCCGTGTGTTGCCTGCCGGACTGCTTTCTTCGGTGGGGGCGCGGCTTCTATCTCTTCGCCGCGTTCGCTGTCAACCCGCTCGTTGACTGCCCTATTTCTTTTTCGGTGCTGCACTCTCTCCGAAGTTCCTTCCGCGCCAGTGCGCGGGCTTCGAAGTGAGGGGCGCGGCTTCTACCTCCTGGCCGCGTTCGGGATCAACAACCTTCGTCGATCCTTTTCGTTCCCTCTGCGGACTTCCCGAGGCCCGGAGGCCAGCGGTTCGTTGCGCGGGGGGCCACTCTCTAACGCTTCGGGCCAGCGACGTCAAACCCTTGGTTGCGCAGGAGCTGAGCATTCCGTCTTGGTCATTTGTGCTCCGACGGAAAGAGGGCTCGCCGAGCCCTTCCTGCAGGTCATGGGAAGCAGCATGGGCGGAGGCCTGCATGGGAATTTCCCGCTCCCTCGACCGTGACGGGCGCCACGCGGCCGTGACGCCTCTTGGTGCTAGACGGCTGGGACATGCTCCCCGAAAAGATCTACCTCATCGACCTCCAGCCACAGTTGGTGCGGGCCTGGGACGAGGCTTTCGACGCATTCGACTTCATCGCCGTGCGGGAGGAGGACTTCTTCGCCGTCCCCGCGGACGCGATGGTCAGCCCCGCCAACAGCTTCGGCATCATGGATGGAGGGCTCGACCTGGCGATCCGGGACACGCTGGGCCTCCAGGTGCAGGACGCCGTCCAACGGGCCATCGTGGAGCAGCATCATGGCGAGCTTCCCGTCGGCACCGCCGTGGTCGTGCCTTCTGGCCACGACCGCTGGCCCTTCCTCGTTGCCGCGCCAACCATGCGCATCCCGGAGAGCGTGTCGCAGACCGTCAACGCCTATCTGGCGTTTCGCGCCGCCCTCCTCGCGGTGAAGCGGCATAACGAAGCCGCTGGAGCTCCTGTCATCCGGACGCTGGTGTGTCCCGGGCTGGGCACCGGCATCGGGGGGCTCGATGCCCGGCGGTGCGCGATGCAGATGTTGCTGGCCCTGAAGCATGTGCTCGCACCGGCCCGCATCCCCTCCTTCCGCGACATCCACCTCACCCACCGGGCACTCCGCACCGCATAGGCCTGGACACGACAAGGCCCCCGACCCGGTGACAGGTCGGAGGCCCTGGGGCCCTACGGATGCCGCTTCACGCCTTTACATCAAGGCGTCGCGGGGTCGAACGTGGAGAGGCTCCAGCCCATGCGCTCGTGGCCGAACTTGTTCCAGTCCGGGTTCTTGCCGTTGACGACCTGGCTGTCCGTGTAGGTCGGCGCCGCGGAGCCGGAGCCGGAGCCGGAGAAGATGTTCACGCTGATGGTGGAGCCCGTGTACGTGGGGTGCGTGTTGTCCGACTGGATGTAGTCGTAGCTGGTGCTGCTGTTCGCCAGGTGCCCGTTCGCGTCGCGCAGGGTGCTGCGCAGGGTCACGCTGATGCGCTGCACGTAGGCGTCCTCGGTCTCGCCGGCGCGGTACGCGATGGCCGCGGAGTCAATCTGGCCGTCGCCGTTGCGGTCGTAGTCCGACGCCATCATCTCCGCGAAGGCGTCCGCGCACTTGAAGCCGTACTTCGCCGCCAGGTTACAGGCGCGCCAGTTGCTGCGCGCCAGGAGCGGCAGGAAGTACTGCTGCTTGTTCACCTTCTGACCCGTCGTCGCGTCCGTGCAGGCCGTCAGCACGTTGTCCGCGTCATAGCCGGGGTAATAGATGTTGGAGATGACCTTCACCTTGGCGGTGGTCGCGTACTGGTTGATGGTCTGCATGCCACGCTCCATGTACGTGGTGCAGGTCGCCAGCGCGTTCTGCAGGCCGCTGTAGTTGCACGTGCCGGTCTGGTCCGTGAACGCGCTGCGGGCCTGCAGGTAGTCGTTGCCGCACATCTCGAACATCACGACGCGCGTCTTGGCGTCCTGCATGTACGAGCGCTCGGAGACGATCTTGTTGTTGTAGATGTCGTCCGCCTTCGCGCCGGACTTCGTGCGGCGGATGACCTCCACGTTCGAGCCCCACTTCTGCGCCGCGTACTCCCCCTCCACCACCGGAGCGCCACGGCGCGCCACGCTGCTGATACCGCCGTTGTAGCCGGCGAAGATGGAGTCGCCGTACGCCACCACCCGGTACGTCTGCGACGCCGAACGGTTGATGGTCCACGACGTGTTCTGGTTGATGGTGCTGGCCATCGCGGTGCCACTGAGGGTGGTGGCGGCGAGGACGGCGGCGAGGGACAGCCCGCTGCGACGAACGGACATACCGGCTCCTGAAGAGGTAGGGGGTTCCCGCCCCGGGAAAGGGGAGAGGCCGCGCACGGTACACGGGTTTGATTCTGGAATCACTCCTGAGACCAGAATTAACTTCGCAATATGCATTCCCTGTTGAACATGAATTCCGCCACAGCGCGTCAGAGTGTGACCGCGGTGCGCTCCTGGCTGACGCGGTGCTTCCGATTGACGCAATGTTTCATGGCTAGACTGCGCGGCTCATGAACCTCTCCCGGAGTGCTCGAGCGCTGGGCCAGTGGCTGCTGCTGGGCGCCAGCGTGGGAGGCGTGTGCGGTGTGGCGTCCGCGGTGTTCCTGGCCCTGCTGGAGCAGGCCACGGAGTTCCGGGTGGCGCATGAATCGCTGGTGTATGCGCTGCCGGTGGCGGGGCTCGTCGTGGGCGCGGTGTACGGCCGGTGGGGCGCTTCCATCCGGGGCGGCAACAACCTGGTGCTGGACACCGTGCATGAGGGGGACTCGGTGATTCCCCTGCGCATGGCGCCCATGGTGCTGCTGGGCACGGTGCTCACCCACCTGTTCGGTGGAAGCGCGGGGCGCGAAGGCACCGCGGTGCAGATGGGGGCGAGCCTGGCGGACCAGATTGCCCACCGCTTCCGCGTGACGCCGGACACCCGGCGCGAGCTGCTGGCGGCGGGCATCGCGGGCGGCTTCGGTTCGGTGTTCGGCACGCCTCTGGCCGGCACCGTGTTCGGGCTGGAGGTCGTGTGCGTGGGCCGGCTGGGCTACGAGGCGCTCCTGCCCGCGCTCACGGCGTCCATCGTGGGTGACCTGGTGACTCGAGGGCTGGGCATCCACCACACCGCGTATCCGTCACCCCAGGTGCTGGCGTTGACGCTGCCCGTGCTGGGCCGGTGGCTGGTGTTCGCGGTGGGCATCGCGGCCGTGGCGGTGGCCTTCATCGAGGGCACGCATGGGCTGAAGCGGCTTCTGGAGCGCCGTGTGCCGTGGCTGCCCGTGCGCATGGCCCTGGGCGGACTGGGGGTGGTGGGCCTGTGGATGCTGGCGGGCACCAGTGACTACCTGGGCCTGGGCGTGCCCGGCATCCTGCGCGCGTTCGAGGATGTGTCGCTGCCTTGGGGCGCGTTCGCGTGGAAGCTCGTGTTCACGGTGGTGACGCTGGGCGCGGGGTTCCTGGGCGGCGAGGTGACTCCGCTGTTCTTCATTGGCGCGGCGCTGGGCAACGTGCTCGCGCGGTTGCTCGGGCTGCCGGTGGACCTGGGCGCGGCGGTGGGCATGGCGGCGCTGTTCGCGGCGGCAGCCAATACCCCGCTCGCCCTGTCCCTGATGGCGGTGGAGCTGGTGGGCGCCTCCGTGCTGCCGCACGTGGCCATCGTCGCCACGGTGGCGTACCTGCTCACCGGGCACCGGGGCATCTATCCGTCGCAGCGCATCGCCCGGAGGAAGTTGGGCGGGCCGCTGCTGGATCGCATCGTTGCCCTGCGCGACCTGCACGAGTCGCCCCGGAAGGAACCCGAGGCGCCCCGCTAGCGGGTGCTGGTCAGTGCCCACCAGCCGCTTCGGTGGCGGTGGTGGCGGGCTTCGCGGCGGGGGCGAGCCCTTCCGTGTGCCAGAACTCCACGTGCCCGGTGTCGAGCGAGTAGATGGCGGAGACGACGGCGAGTTCGCCCGCTTCGACCTTCTTCTTGAGGAGCTCGGAGCGCTGGGTGAGCTGGCGGGTGACGGCGTCCACGTTGGCGTGCGCGGCCTTCACGACCTTGGGGTCGTGGCGGTCGGCGTCGGTGAGGTGGGCGTCGATGAGGTTGCTCTTCACGGAGGAGACGAGCGCATCGAGGTTGGGTGAGCCGGTGCTCTGACCGTCCGGAATGGCGAGGCCCGTCTTCACGGCGCCGCAGGACTCGTGGCCCATGATGACGATGAGGCGCACGCCCAGGTTGGCAACGCCGTACTCGATGCTGGCGACGGCGAGGGGCTCCAGCTCGTTGCCGGCCTCGCGCACGACGAAGAGTTCACCGAGCCCCTGGTCGAAGACGAGCTCCGGCGGCACGCGCGAGTCGCTGCACGCGACGACGATGGCGTGCGGGTGCTGCTCGGTGGCCAGTGCGTTGCGCACCGCGATGGTCTGCGCGGGGTGGCGCGCCACGCCCTTGGTGAAGCGGAGGTTGCCCTGCTCCAGCCGGTGGAAGGTGACGGGCGGCGCTTCGGGCTTCACGGCGGGGTGGGACGGATGCGGGTCCTCGGCGAGCGCGGGCATGGCGATGCCCAGCAGCGCGACGGCCGCGGCGGTGCGAAGAAGAGGAATCATGGGGTGTGACCTGGGGTGGGGTGTACGCCTGAACATGGTCCGGGCGCCCCGCAGGGGTAACAGGGCCGCGGGTTCGGAACCATGGCTTCCATGACGGGTCACGGAAGTGTCACAGGCGACTCCGGCGTCGGACGTTCACCTACCCAAGCAGCCTGGCTCGCGGTTCATGGCACCGTCTGAGCCGTCAGCCCCACCGCTCCGTCGTCCCTCCGCCGAAGCTCTGGCGTAGCGACGCGGAACTCCGCGGGCAGCATTCGCAGGATGCGTTCGCGGCGGTAGCGGGCACTTGCCAGGCGCTGCTCCAGGGCGGCCTTCTCCGCCCGGGCCACCTTGTCGGGGGGCGTGGTGCGCAGGGCCAGTGCCGCCAACCTTCGCGACACCTCTTCGATCTCGCGATCGATGAGCACCGGCTGGATGTTCCGCCGTGCTCGGGCCTTGCGGCCCTTGGCGTTGTTTTCAATCCATACCGGCAACACCGAGATGTCTCCCAGGGACACCGGGGCTCCGGGCTCCGCTCTTGTCACTCCGACTCGCAGGAGCAGCGTGTCCCTCTTGTCCCCGTCCTTCCCCAACTGCCCCTTCACGTGCCGGTAGAAGCGGCCCTGGTTCGCCACCAGGTTGCCCAACGAATACGCGATGAACCCGCGGCGGCCGGACTTCGTCGTGTACGCCTCCAACGGCTGGAGCACGTGCGGATGGTGTCCGATGACCGCGAACGCTCCCGCCTCCAGGAAGGCCTGCCCCAGTGCCCTGTCCAGCGGATGCGGCGTGTCCGAGTACTCCGTTCCCCAGTGCCCCATCACGAACAGCGCGTCACACTTCGCCGCCGCGGTGCGCACCCTTTCCATCGCCTCCTCCGGCTTCAGCCCCCTGCGCGAGGCGTGCTCCGGGTAGGGCAACAGCGCCACGTGCGGCGCGTCCGCTTCCTTCGGGTTGCTAAAGCCATTCAGGCTCCTCGTGAAGGACAGGAAGCCCAGCTTCACGCCCCGCACCTCCATGAACACCGGCTCCCAGGCCGCGTCCCTCGTGAGCCCCGTGCCCACGTGGCGCAGTCCCGCCGCGTCCAGGTTCTGCAACGTCTCCACCAGGCCTTCGACGTGCTGATCCCTCGCGTGGTTGTTGCCCGTGGACACCACCTTCACGCCCGCCCCCACCAGCGCCTGCACCATCGCTGGCGGCGCGTTGAAGACCAGCTCCTTCGTGAAGGCCTGGGTGTTGGCCGTCACCGGCGTCTCCAGGTTCACCACGCCCACGTCCGCCGTGCGCAGCACGTCCGACAACGGTCCGAAGACGTGGTCCCAGCCTTCGTGGTTGAGCGAGGGTGCTCCGCCACTTCCGCTTCGCGCGTGGGCCTTCGCCACCGACTTCACCTCGCCATGCGGAATCACGTCTCCGCCAAAGACGAGCTCCACGCGCGTGGGCGCGGCCATCCCCCACAGCGGGATGAACAGCAGCAGGGCCCCCCACCCTCGCATCACTCCGGCTCCCGCACCCCGATGAAGACCTCCCGGTTCCAGGGGTCTCGCCGCGTCGTCGCGGGACAGCCTGCTTCCCGCATCCACTCGAGCCAGTCGTCCCGCCGGAACAGGCCGAAGCGGTGGCGCTCCTGCGACATGCTCACCGTGCCGTCCGCTTCCCGCAGCAGGTAGGCGAACGCGGTCTCGAACGTTTCGTCGTCCGGATCCGGATCCCATGTCCACATGAGATAGCGCATCCCTCTTCCGTCCGGCGCGTCGTGGCCTCCGGACTCAGTGAGGGGTTCGAAGGTCTCACGCACGCAGTCCGGCAACAGCACCACCCGGCCTCCCGGACGGCAGTGCGCCGCCGCAGTGAGGACCGTGGCCCGCGCATCCTCCCGCTCCACCGCGTACATGATGGCGTCGTGCACCATCACCCGGTCGAAGGTGCGCCCCAGCCGCAGCGACCGCATGTCCCCCACCCGGTGCTCACACTCCGGATTGACGGCGCGGCTCACCGCGACCATCTCCGGCGAGCGGTCCGTCAGCGTCAGCGTGAAGTGCTTCTTCAGGTGGAAGGCCAGGCTTCCACCGCCCGACCCCAGCTCCAGCATCGTGCGCGCGGGGCCCTCCTCCGGGCGCAACATGGGGAGCAGGTCCTCCGCCTCCTCCACGTACTCCTCCGGTGGCGAGAACAACGGCCACCAGGAGGCGAGGTCCGTGTAGAGCTGGGGCTCCTCCACGGGAGGGGGAATCACGGTGCGCAACGACGCCATGGGTGTCTTCCTCGGAGACGGTTCAGTGTTCTACCGCCCGGACAACCCGTGCGTCCATGAGGCCTAGCGGACCTGGATGGCGTCCGCGACCACGTAGGTCCCCGCCGTCACCCAGCGGCTCAGCTGGACCTTGTTCCAGCCCGCCGGGAAGCTCCACGTGCCGAGCGTGTTCCACCGGGCGCCGTTGACGGTCTGGTTCACCTTCACGTTCGCCAGCTGCGTGCCGGACGCGTTCGTGATGATGAAGGGCGCCACCGTGGAGCGGTCGGTCGCCGCCGTCCACCACGCGTCCACCGTCTTCGTTCCCGCCGCGGAGAGGTAGAACCAGAACGTCGCCGGCTCCGACACCGCCGCGCCCGGGGACACCAGGTAGCTGGTGCCGTAGTAGCCCGCCACGTTCGTGGACGAGGCCCAGCTCGTGCCCGTGAGCTGGATGTAGCCCTTCGCCTGGTCGTTGTTCGCGTTGTTGCTGTCGATGACCAGCCCCGTCGTCGAACCTCCGCCGGACGTCCACAGGTACGTCACGTCCACCCAGTCGTTGTTCGTCATCCCCAGGTCCGTCCAGAACGTCCCGTCCGCGATGTCGATGCCCGCGGGGTTCGCCGGCCGGCGCCCGAACTGGTCCAACCCGCCGTTGAAGTTCTCCTGGTACGCCGCCTGCGCCTCCGGCTTGCCCTGAGGCAACGTCTTCCACATCTCGCGCACGCTGGACGCGTTCCAGTAGTCGTCCTTCGTGTTCCACGGGCCCACGTCCCAGACGGACGTCGTCGCGCACTTCGCCGTCTTCGAATAGCAGACGCGCACCTGGTACTCGGAGCCTCCGTTCGACGCGAGCCCCCGCCGCGACGGCAGCGCCACGAAGCGGTCGTTGGTCTTGATGACGTGGCCGTTCGCCGTCGTGCCGCCCACCAATCCCTCACGGGTGGCGTAGACGCGGTAGCTCAGCGGCGCGAGCGTCTGGAGGCCTTCCTCCGTGCCGGTGCCTTCGCGCCAGCCCTCCAGGCCGACCTCCTGGACCGCCGGGCCGCGGCCGCGCTCGTCCGCGATGAGCGCCAGGCGCACCTGCACCTCCGTGCCCGAGCGGGGCAGGCGCACGACTTCGTCACCCGTGGCGGTGCGCCATTCGCTCCAGGCACCTCCGGGGACCCGCACGCGCACGTCCACTTCGACGCCCTGCCCCAGGCCCACCGTCGCCTGGACTCGCGGACGGAAGGTGTCCACGGGCTGCGCGAGCGTGCGCGCCGGGAACTCGAAGAGGCCCGTGAGCCGGCTCAGGCCTTCGGGACGGCGCATCACGGCGTTGGGTTCGTAGAGCAGCCCGTCCCGCGTGCCCACGAGCTCCGACGTGCCCGTTCCCGTCGAAAGGTTCTCCGTCCAGCGCTGCGGGCCGGTCTCCTGCCGGAGCGATTCCGGCGCGGGCTCCGCCGCCGCCACTCCTTCCGCGAAGACCGCGCCCAACATCACCGCCATCAGGGTGGACCGCCACGACGTGCGCATGCTTGGACTCCCGGGAAATGGACAAAAACGTTTAGACCGTTCAACGTTTAAATCCGTCTTTCCCGGTTCTCAAGAGCCAAGGCGTGAAACAGCGTTGGCTCACCGCATCACGTTCCGTTGATGACGGAGCGGATCCACGGCGTGTACGTGGCCACGTTGGTGAACATGGAGAACGTGTTGCACTGGTTGGAGCCGAACCCGCTCACAATCCCATACAGCGTCCCGTTGAAGGCCAGCGGGCCGCCGTCATCCTTCGTGCAGACGTTCGCGGTGGCGCTCGGCGCCGTGCACAGCACCGTGCCGTTGACATAGGTGCTCCCCACCAGGTCTCGGCAGGTGGCCGTGGAGGTGATGCTCAGGCTCACGCGCTTGAGCGCATCGGAGGTGGGCCCTGTCTGCGTGCGGCCCCAGCCGCTTGCGATGTACGGCGCTCCCAGGGGCGCGGGCGCATCCGGCAGCGTCAGCGGCTGCACCGCCTGTGACAGGTTGAAGGGCTGGGCGAGCTGGAGGAGCGCCACGTCATGGTCCGGCGCGATGTAGGACGGGTGCATCACCTTGCGCGACACCGCGCGGTACTGCTCGTCCGCCTCCACCGCGCCCAGCCGCAGGTCCCCCGCGTAGATGCGCATGGACGCGGGCGTGACGCCCTGGACGCAGTGGGCCGCGGTCACCACCCAGCCGGCGCGGATGAGCGTGCCTCCGCAGGTGAATGCACCCGAGACATGGATGCGCACCTGGTAGGGCAGCTCGTACCGGGCCGCGATGCCTCCTCCGATGATCTCCTGTGTCTGGACCCCGAGCTCATCCGGTGCCCCGCCACAGCCCAGCAGCCCCAGCAGGGGCAGGCCGGCCAGCCATGCTCGCTTTGTCATGGGTCGTGTCCTCCGAAGGTCCGCTCAGTAGTTCGAACGCACGTACACGGGGTGCCCGTTGTCCTCGTAGACATTGCCCGTGGACGTCTGGAGGAAGGTGCTGTCGAACACCATCGTGTACGACGTGTCCGGGTTCGACGTCTGCGCGGAGCCCCGGTCGAAGCGGTTGCGCAGGAACGTGCCGCCGCCCCCACTCGCGCCGCCTCCGTTGATGCAATACACGCCGCCACCGAACCAGTTGTCTTCAATCTTCAGGTTGGAGGACGGGCCCACGATGGTGTTGATCATCATCGCGGCGAGCTGCTTCTTCGGGTTCGGCACGGGCTGCGTGCCCAGCACCGGGTCGTGGTACGCGGCGAAGTTCGAGCCGATGACCTCCAGCCCGCTGCCCCCGTGCGACTGGAGCACGTCGTTGTGCGTGCGCGAGTCCGTGCCCGGGTGGTTGGGGTCCGGCGAGAAGTGCACCAGGTCATGCCCGTAGCTGCCCTGGATGGACACGTTCACCGGAGCGTTCGCCGTCGCCGGGGCCACGGAGAAGGCATCCACCACGCCCGACACATTCACGCGGTACGCGGTGTACTCCCGCATGCCAATGCCATTCACCCAGTAGGTCGGGTTCGCCGCGCGCACGGTGGTGAACTCGATGCGCGCGTTCGTGCCTCCCGTTCCAATCTGGATGATGGAGCCGCCCGCCGTGAACGCGGGGCCGCCGTCCACCACGCAGTTGCTCACCACGGTGTTCGCCGCCTTGATGAACACCTGGCCGTGGACGATGGTGTCCTCCAGCCGCTGCCCCGCCTGGTTCAACGTCACGTTCCCGTTGATGACCTTGGTCGGGTAGGCGCGGATGATGCCCGCGCCCGTGTTCGCCGCCGTCGGCTTCGTCTGCCGCAGCACGAACGTGTCCGCCGCCTGCTCCTGGGCGGCGAGCATCGGGTCCCCACCACAGGCGAGGAACCCCAGGGCCATCAACGCGGACGCGAAACGCGGAGTCTTCATGCGGTGAGACATGAATCATCCACGTCTCCCCGTCAATCATGTAAATCGCGACTATTCAGACCACACCGGCCTACTTCGTGCCGAAGAGTCGGTCTCCCGCGTCGCCCAGGCCGGGCAGGATGTAGCCGTGCGAGTCCAGCTTGTCGTCGATGGCGGCGGTGAAGACGCGCACGTCGGGGTGGTGCTCGCGCAGGTTCACCAGGCCTTCCGGACACGCGAGCAGACACACGAAGCGCAGGGAGCCCGGACGGCTTCGCTTCACGCGCTGGAGCGCCGCCACCGCGGAGTTGCCCGTCGCGAGCATGGGGTCGCAGACGATGACGTCGCGGTCCTCCAGGTTTGCGGGCACGCGGTAGTAGTACTCCACCGCGCTCAGGGACTCCGGGTCGCGGTACAGGCCGATGTGGCCCACTCGCGCGGAGGGCACCAGTTGGAGCAGGCCGTCCAGGATGCCCTGCCCCGCTCTCAGGATGGGCACCAGCACCAGCTTCTTGCCGTCCAGCGCCCAGCCCGTGGTGCGTGCCATGGGCGTTTCAATCTCCTCCTCGCGCAGCTTCAGGTCGCGCAGCGCCTCGTACCCGAGCAGGAGGGAGATCTCCTCCAGCAGCGCCCGGAAGGCCGCCGTGCTCGTGTCCGTCCTGCGCATCACCGTCAGCTTGTGCTTCACCAGCGGGTGATCCACCACCGTGCAGTTCGGGAAGTCCATGCGTCCTCCTTGATTGGTTTTTCAGAACACCGTGCCGTCACTGCGGATGCGGATGGGCGGCACGCCTCCGGGGCGCAGCTCCGCCGCCACCCGGCGCCCCGCGGTCCATGTCCCGCCCTGGAGCACCTTCGCCAATGGCAGCTCCTCCGCGCTCAATTCCAGACGCCCACGCACCAGCGCGGCCACGCGGTCCAGCAGCGCCACCGTCAGCGCGCGCCACTCCACGATGGGCGCGTCGCCCGGGGCGTAGACCTCCACCGTCAGACGCGGGTCCTGCGGCACCAGCACGCCCAGGTCCACGAAGAGGCCGCCGTTGCGGTACTCCGGCAGGCCGGTGAGCGCGTCCAGCTCCGTCACCGTCACGCCCGCTTCCGCCAGCGGCTCCACCAGTGAGTACGCCAGCCACTGGGACAACTTGTGGAAGGGCACCAGCGCGTCCGCGCTGCCGGGCGGACCCAACGCCGGGTGCGGCCACACGTCCCCCAGGTTGACGCCGTCCACCGTCGTGCGCCCCGGCCAGATGGGGCCCAGCACTTCCAGCACCGTGCCCAGCACCTCCGCCGCTCGCACGCTGCGGCGGTGCGCGGCCAGCATGTCGAACATCGACCCCGGCCTGGGCAGCACGCGTGACAGGCCCTGCAACAGGTGCAGCCGGCCCTCCACTCCCAGCAGCGGGTTGGATTCGGACACCTGGAAGCCGCGCTCCAGCTGCTCGCGCGTCATGCGGCTCAGGGCCTCCGCGTCCGCCCGCAACGGCCGGTCTGGATCCGATGAAAAGCCGCCCGCCATGAACATGCGCAGCGACGCCACCGCCAGCCCCTCCGAGCGCACGTACGAGGCGCCTCCGGGCTCCTGGTAGCGCCACGCCGGGCCGCTGCCCGCGTCCAGCAGCACGCTCACCACGCCCAGGTCCACCTTGGCGCGCGCGCGCTCCTCCGGCGGCAGCGGGGCCAGCTTCGCCTCCAGCTGCGCGAGCCGGGGCACCCCTCCCGCGTCGAAGTGCCTCCAACGGCTGTGCACCGGGATGTCCAGCCGGGGGTACGCCTCGTGCGTCACCGCCAGCACCCGGTCCACCACCGTGGGCAGCCGGGACGGCTCCACCCGGAAGTACTCCAGCCGTCCGGCGAGCCCCAGGTCCAGCACCTGGTGACAGCGCTCGCGGATGGCCGCCGGGCTGCGCAGCCACGCCACCGTGGGGGACACCTCCTGTACCCGGATCGCGTCAAGCATCGAGGTCCCGTCCCTTCACCTGCGCCAGCGCCCCCGCGTCCGCCACCGGCCCGCGCGTGAAGTAGCCCGCTGCCTTCTTCGCCTCCATCTCCACCTTCGCGTCCGCGGGGATCAGCCCGTCCGGAATGGGCACGCGTTCGAGGATCTCGATGCCCGAGCGCACGATGGCGTCGTGCTTCATGTCGCTCATGGAGACGAAGCGGTGGATGCGCGTGATGCCCAGCCAGTGCAGCACGTCCGGCATCAGCTCCTGGAAGCGCATGTCCTGCACGCCCGCCACGCACTCCGTGCGGTGGAAGTACGTGGCCGCGGAGTCGCCTCCCTCCTGGCGCTTGCGCGCGTTGTAGACGAGGAACTTGGTCACCTCGCCCAGCGCGCGGCCCTCCTTGCGGTGGTAGACGATGAGCCCCACGCCGCCCTGCTGCGCCATCCGCACGCACTCCTCGATGCCGTGCACCAGGTAGGGCCGGCAGGTGCAGATGTCGCTGCCGAAGACGTCCGAGCCGTTGCACTCGTCATGCACGCGCGCCGCCAGCGGCACGTTCCGGTCCGCCAGCGAGGCGATGTCCCCAAACACATACAGCGACAGGCCGCCGATGGGCGGCAGGAAGACGTGCAGGTCCGGGCGGGTGATGAGCTCCGGGTACATGCCGCCGGTGTGCTCGAAGAGGCCCCGGCGCAGCGCGCCCTCCGTGAGGCCGAAGCGCTCCGCGATGCCGGGCAGGTACCAGACGGGCTCCACCGCGGCCTTCACGACCTTCACGTCGCCATTCGCCGCCACCAGGTCGCCGTCCACCTTGAGGCGGCCGGCGACCATCGCCTCGCGCACCTCCGGCATGTTGATGTGGGCCCGGGTGACGGCGATGGTGGGCCGGTAGTCCACGCCCTGCTCGGCGTAGGCGCGGAACACCTGCGACGCCACCGCACCCCAGGGGTCCAGCGACACGATGCGCTTGGGGTCCCCCCACGCCGGATGAGGGCCCACCTGCGCCGCGGGCGAGGTGTTGGTCAGGTCCGCCTTGTGGTCCTGCGGCAGCTTGCCCGCGGACACCGCCAGCGCCCGGTAGATGGAGTACGCACCTGAGTGCGTGCCAATGACGTTGCGGTTCGCGGCGTCAGAGAGGGTGGCCACCACCGGGCCCCGGCGCAGCGGCTCCTGTTCGCCCCAGCGCAGGGGTACTCCGGGCACCTGCCCGTCGGGATGGGACGTGAGACGGATGTGATTGACGGGCTTCTTGTCAGCCATGGGTGCACCCTCCTTGGGGGGCGCGGGAAAGGACAAACGTCTGGAAATGGGGGCAGCAGGAGGACGCCAGCGCGGCGTCAGCTCATCCACGAGCCGTCGGTGCGCGCGGACCATTTGCGCGTCACCTTCTTGAGCTGGCTCCAGAAGTCGAGGCTCGACGGTCCGGTGACGTCCCCGTGGCCGAACTTCGACTCGCCCGTGCCACCGAAGGAGAACGGTTCACGCGGCACCGGCACGCCCACGTTCACGCCCACCATGCCGGCCCTGGCGCCCTCCACCACCGACTGGGCCACCGCGCCGTTGGTGGTGAAGATGGACGCCGCGTTGCCGTACGGTGACGCGTTCTCCACCGCGAGCGCCGCTGACAGCGTGGGCACCCGCACGATGGACAGCACCGGGCCGAACAGCTCGCGCCGCGCCGCCTCCATCTCCGGGCGCACGCCGTCCAACACCGTGGGCCCCAGCCAGTGGCCGTTCGCGTACGCCTCGCCCGCGGGCCGCTTGCCGCGCCCGTCCAACAGCACTCGCGCCCCGTCCGCCTGGGCCTTCGCGATGGCTGTCTCCAGCCGGTCCACCGCGCCCCGGTCGATGAGCGCGCCCATGCCCGGGCCGACCTCCAGGCGCGATGCTCGCCGCAGGATGTCATCCACCAGCGGCTGCACGTCTCCCACCGCGAGCATCACGCTGGCCGCCATGCAGCGCTGGCCCGCGCAGCCGGTGAACGAGTCCACCACCGCCTGCGGCGTGAGGTCCGGATCCGCGTCCGGCACGACGATGAGGTGGTTCTTCGCGCCGCCCAGCGCCAGCACGCGCTTGCCGTGGCGGCTGCCCTCGACGTAGACGTGCCGCGCGACGGGGGACGAACCCACGAAGGCCAGGGCCTTCACGTCCGGGTGCTCCAGGAGCGCGTCCACCGCGGCCTTGGAGCCGTGCACGACGGAGAAGACGCCGGGTGGGTAGCCCGCCTCCACCATCAGTTCGCCCAGCGCGGTCGCGGTGAGCGGCACCTTCTCCGACGGCTTGAGGATGAAGGCGTTGCCCACCGTGACGGCGATGGGGAACAGCCACAGGGGCACCATCGCGGGGAAGTTGAACGGCGTGATGCCGGCGACGACGCCCAGGGGCTCGCGGCGGTATTCACAGGTGACGCCCCGGCTCACCTCCAGGTGCGCGCCGCCATCCAGGTTCTGGAGCGACAGGGCGAAATCACAGACCTCCAGTCCCTTGAGCAGCCCCGCGCGGCCTTCCGCCACCGTCTTGCCGGACTCGCTCGCGGCCAGGTGCGCGAGCCTTTCCAGGTGCGTCTCCAAGAGCGCGCGGAAGCGTTGCAGGAATTGGGTGCGCTCGCGCAGCGGGGTGACGCGCCAGCCTTGCGCGGCGGCCTTCGCGGCCTCCACCGCCTGGGCGACGCCGGAGGCGGTCGTCAGCGGCACCCGGCCGATGAGGGCACCGGTGTAGGGACTGCGGACCTCCTGCGCTGACGCTCCGGCGGGAGAGACCCACTCTCCGCCCACGAGGTTGCGACAAGAGACGACGCTCTCGGGAAACCGAACAAAGGACACGCGCACCCCCCCGGTGTTGCGTGACGAATGGACGGCAAGGATAGACGCAAAGCCGGAAGGCAGGGCAAGGCGGGGGGCGTCACCGTGTCCATGCCTGATCGGAAGCGATGGATCTCCCCATGTTGCTGTGTCGCAAACCCGACCGATGTGCGCGGTGGGGGTTGCCACGGCCCGGGTGCGCGAACGTGCGCGCCGCGCTTCGTCAGGCCTGGGAGAGCATCCGCTGGTGCCGTTCCGACAGCGCCGCGGTGTCGGTGGTGGCGCGCAGCTCCGCGATGGTGGTGGCGTCCTCGGTGTCCGGGTTGAGGCCGAGCGAGATGGCCTCCAGGTACAGCTCCAGCGACAGCAGGAAGCGCGAGTCGGCGGTGAGGGGGTCCCCCTGCTCGCGCATCAGCTCGCCGTCCTCGCGCACCAGCTTCGCGAGCATGCGCACGCGGGCAGCGGTGCCGAGCAGGCGCGAGGTGGACTCGGCGTCCGCGAGGATGAGCGCGCCGTACTCCATGCCCAGCACGGTGAGGGCCGTGTCCCGGAGATGGTTGCGCGCGTCCGCGTACCGCTTTTCCTTCCGGGCCTTGAGGATGCTGGCGATGGCGGCGGCGAACTGCTCGGCGGCTCGCTCGATGAAGTCCTTGCGGAGGGACATGGGGCACGCAGGGTAAGCCCGTCCTGGCGCGCATGCACCTTTCCCACCGTGCAGGCACCCTCCTGTGACATCAAACCCAGCGGGTTTCTTGTTTTCACCGCCTGGGTGTGAGGAGGGCGGCTCCACGGGACACACTCCGGGTGCTCCATGGGTCCGGACGCGTTCCGCCCGGGGAGCGCGGCGGCGCGCGCAGCGCCCGGGCACGGGCCGACAGCCCCTCCTTCCGCGATGACGTCCCGCGCCGGGACGCCGGTCCCGAGCCCTCCGCGAGGTCCGCCGTGGACCCCAACAGCATGCACATGGAGGCCACGACGGGCCGCGACCGCCTTATTGGCAATCCCTTCCGCGCGTCAGCGATTGCCACCCCCATCCAATGGACTTGAAGCTTTTCAAGGTCTTTCACGCATTCACCATCTATGTATAGATTTTCGATTGGGAATCCCAGGGGATTCCAGACGGCACTGCGATTGCCAACCCTCTCACTCCCCCAAAGGAGTCAGGCCATGCCCCTGTCCATGCTGAAGTCTGGGATTCGCGCCGCCGTGCTGCTGTCTGTCTGCCTTGCCGGGAGGACCGTCTGGAGCGAGGAGGTCCAGCTCACCGTCCAGGACGTGCCCCAGCCGCTCGCCGCCGCGGTGAAGCAGCTGGAGACCCGCGAGGGCTGGGGCATCACGTATGAGGAGCCGCCCGACAAGCCCGCGCCGAAGGGCTCCCTCACCCTGACCTATACCGTCACGGATGCCACCCGGGCGGACCCCCGGTTCCAGGAGCAGGTCCTCACGCAGCTGCTCGCGCGGCCGGCAGGGAAGGACGCCCCGCGCTTCCGGCTGGTGCAGGCCGGAGGGCTCTGGCACGTCACGCCCGAGCAGGGCTCTCCGCTGGAGACCCCCATCACCCTGCCTCGTCAGAAGCGCCCGCTGGGAGAGCTCCTCCAGCGCCTCTGCGCGGAGGTCACGAAGCGGAGCGGGACGCAGGTCGAGCTGGGGCGCACGGCCGGGCTCCCGTTGGAGACCCGGGTCACCCTGGAGGCCGTGAACCGGGAGCCCGCGCGGGCCGTGCTGGCGAGGCTGCTGAACAGCGCTCCCCGGCGCGCGGCGTGGACCCTGCGCACGCAGGGCACGGCGCAGAAGTACCTCCTTTCTCCCCACCGGATCTTCCGCCTCACGGGCGACACGCCGGAGCCGGTCCTGGAGAAGTGACCCACCCCCGGCTCCACCGCTCGCGGCGGGATTGAACGACCAGACCCGAGGTCCGGTTGCGTATCCCGTTCAAGCGCGGATCCACGGGAGCCCCTGGGGGATTCGCGCGCCCCCCGCCGTCATTCATCCGGAGCGTCCACCGTGGGAGCGCATTCCGCTCGCGCACAGCTGCGTCCGTTGTCCGAGGCCCCCGCCCTGGAATGGGCTGTCCGCTGGGACATCACCGACCCCGAGCGCATCCTCAGCATCCTCGCCACCGCCGCCGCGCTGGGCTCGCCCGCGATGCTGCGCCGGGGAGACACGGCGTCACCGCTGCGGCTGGAGACGCTGGAGTCCGAAGGAGGAGTCCTCCACTGGTCCGGGCTGACGGTGGAGCCGGGCGCGGACGCCTGGGAGGTGGAGGTGTTCGGTCAGGGCTGCGTCTACCGGATGCTCCTGTCGGGTGAGGCGGAGGCGCCAGGGACGTGGATGACGCCACTGCCGCGCCAGTTGATCCAGGTGCGCCGCCGGGCCCACCGGCGTGCTCCCGCGCCCTCGAACCTGCGCGTGCGTCTGCCGTTGCCTGGATGGCTGGGCCGGGAGCGCGACGCGGTGGACGTGTCCCTGGGCGGGCTGTCGCTGCGGCTGGGCGCGGGGGAACGCCTCTCGCCGGGCCGGGTGCTCCAGCCCATCGAGCTGCGCATGGGCGGAGGCGAGTCCGTGTCGCTTCGCGGGGAGGTGCGCCATGTGTCGGCCCGCGCCGATGGTGGGTTCCAGTGCGGGCTCCAGGTGACGCCGGTGACCCCCGACGATGAAGAGCGCTGGCAGGCGCTGGTGGCCCGGGCGCTCCATCCGACGACGCGCGCCGATGGGACGCGAGTGGAGGAGCTCTGGCAGCTGTTCAGCGACGCCGGCTACTTCAACCTGGCGGGCAGGGCGGCGGAGGACTTCGAGGCGCGGCGCCAGAGCTTCGTCGAGCTGGCCCGACAGGCCGGCACGCTGGGCTCGGTCCTCACCCAGGTGGTGTGGCCGTCGGAGCGCGGCGTGGAGGCGACGCTCTCCGCGATGAAGCCCTACCGCTCCGTGTGGATGGTGCACCAGTTGGCGCGGCGCCAGGACGCCACGCGGTTCGAGCGCCTCAAGGGACAGATGCTGCGCGAGGTGTACGTGCACTGCGTGGAGCACGCGCAGCGGGACCCCGGGTTCCGGTGGCTCGCGGCGTACATCGAAGCGACCGTGCCCTTCACGTACCGCGGGCACGTCGGCTTCTCCGACCGCATGGCGGCGACGGGGCGGACGCTGCTGCTGCCCATGCGAATGATTGACGTCGAGTGCGGCCACTCCCCTGCCCCGCCGCTGCCGGGTCTGGAGCTGGGGCCCGCGACGGAGGCGGAGCGGCGACTGCTCGTGGAGCGGATCGCCCTCACCCGGCCCGCCTGCTACGCCGAGGCGCTGGACCTGCGGCTGGAGACCCTGGACCTGCGGGACGCTTCGCGGGCCTGGCAGGCGGTGGGCCTGGAGCGTGAGCGGCACCTGCTGGTCGCGCGCGAGGGAGCGAAGCCGGTGGCGGTGGCCGTCCTGGAGTCCGGACCGCCCGGCACCAACCCCTTCGGGCTGCTGGACTCCGTGCGGCTGTTCGCGCTGTCGCCGCGAGCTCGGGAGGCCTATCCGGCGCTGATGGAGGGGGCTCGCCGCTGGTTCGCGCAGCGGGGCCGCGACCGCTTCACCTTCCTGGCCGAAGAGGCTGGCGACGTGGAGGCCGCGGGCCTGCACGACACGGCCCCTGACGCGAAGCCGTCCCTGTGGCTCATCCCCGCCGACCT
Source organism: Corallococcus carmarthensis (assembly GCF_003611695.1). GTDB lineage: Bacteria > Myxococcota > Myxococcia > Myxococcales > Myxococcaceae > Corallococcus > Corallococcus carmarthensis. The sequence goes on from NZ_RAWE01000052.1 coordinate 18,890, forward strand.
CGCTCCCGAGTTCCTGGAGCACCTCCACGAGCAGACGGCCCCCCGTCCGCTCTCCCACCCTCAGAAGGAGCTGTCATGAGCCTCATCCAGGCGCAGTACCTGCCGCACGTGAAGGAGACCCGAGCCCGCCTGGAGACGGAGCCCGTCGTGCGCACGCTGCTGTCGCCGGACATCTCGCCGGACCTGATGGCGCGCTTCCTCATCGAGTGGTCCGCCCGGGGCGCGTACATGACGGAGCCCGTGGACGGGTGGATCCGCGGCGCCGGTGAGCGCTGCATCGCGCTGGGACAGGAGAAGGTGGGCCGGCAGCTCATCACCCACGCGAAGCACGAGGCCGGCCATCACCTGATGACCCTCCAGGATGCGCGCGTGCTGACGGCGCAGTGGAACGCGAGCCATGCGGACGCGTTGGACGCGGAGGCGCTGGTCGCCCAGGCGCCCACGGCCGCCATGCGCGAGTACCGGCAGGTGCACGACGAGGCCATCACCGGCGACCTGCCGCTGGGTCAGGCGGCCATCGAGTACGAGGTGGGTTACCTGGCGGTGGTGGTGGTGCCGCGCATCCTGGCGCACGTGCGCGCGGTGCTGGGACAAGGGACGTTGGACACGCTCACCTTCCTGCGCGAGCACGCGGAGGTGGACGTGGGCCACACCGCGCTCAACGAGCGGATGATGGAGGGGCTCTTGAGCACCCAGCCGGAGGAAGGCCGGCGGCTGGCGTCGTTCGGCACGCGCGGGCTGGACTGCTACCTGCGCTTCCTGAACGACTGCCTGGAGGCAGCGCGCCGGAGCCTGGGCGGCGTCACCGCGGCGGCGGCCTGAAAGAAGTCACGGAGCCGCGTGGCCCCGTGATTCCCAGTACGCGCGCTGTGCGGGCACGGAGACGAGTTCCCGCTCCGGATAGCGCAGCGCGGTCAGCTTCCCTCCGAACACGCAGCCCGTGTCCAGGCAGACGGTGTTGTTCACCCACTCGGATTCCGGCACGGAGGTGTGGCCGTACACGACCATGGCCTGTCCCCGGTACTGCTGTGCCCAGTCGGCTCGCACCGGCAGGCCGTAGGCGTCCGCCTCGCCCGTCGTCTCACCGTAGAGGGCGAAGTCGCGCACCTCGGGGGTGTCCCGGCCGTGCATCGGCTCCTTCAGGCCCGCGTGCGCCACCACCAGGTGGCCGTCGTCCAGGACGTAGTGTGGGAAGCGGGCTTCGATGAAGTCGGCGACCGCCTGGGAGAACCCGGGCGGTTCACGTTCCAGCTGCTCCAGTGTCATCGCGAGGCCGCGACCCACGCGCACGTCCTTGCCACGCAGCTTCTTGAGCAACTTGATTTCATGGTTGCCCGGCACGCACAGCGCCGTGCCCGCCTCCACCATTCCCATCGCCAGGCGCAGCACGTTCGTCACGCCCGGCCCCCGGTCCACGAGGTCGCCCAGGAACACCACCTTGCGGCCGTGGGGCGCGCCCACGTCGAACCCAGGCGCTCCGTCCGCTCGCGGCGCGACCGTGTAGCCCAGCTCCGTCAGCAGGGCCTTCAGCTCATCGAAGCACCCGTGGATGTCTCCGATGATGTCGAACGGGCCGTGCTCGTCCTGGCGGTGGCTGGGGAGCGGGCGGTGCTCGAACGCCACCGCCTCCATCGTCTCCGGAGTGAGCACGTGCACATGCCGGATGCCTTCCTTCGTCAGCCCCTTCAGCGCGTTCTGGAGCTGCTGCACCTGGTTGCGCAGCGCGCGTGGGCTGGCATGCGATCCGGTGCGCGTGCGGTTGCGCTCCAGACAGAGCGGTTCCGGCGTGTCCATGGCCACCGCGACCAGGGCCACGTGGTGCTCACGCGCCAGGGTCACGTAGTGACGGCGCGACTCGGCGCTGAGCGGGACGCCGTCGATGACGGTGAGCGTGCCCTGCTTGAGCCTTCGCGCCACCTCGTCGTGGAGCTTCGCTTCGTTGCCGGTGCCTGGCAGCACGTCCTCTGGGAGGAAGTGCGCATTCGCGAGGGTGGACTTGCCGGAACCCGAGGGACCGATGAGCAGTACGAGCGACTGCTCGGGAATGGGAATCATCATGATGGGAACACCGGGATGGGGGTCGGCGCGCCGACCGGCGCCCCTTCCGGGGCAGGGCGCACGCCACCACTCCAGCGCGCGATCCCTTCCAGTGCCCGGGTCACGCAAACCTTCGCGGACCCTCCGGCGACAGACGGGATGCGCTCTCTACGTGTGAACGCCTTCCCGCCTGACATGCGTCACTTCATGGGCAGCAGATACGCTTCCAGGTACACGTCCGGCCGTTCGAGGTCGCCCTCGGGCACGCGCTGGTAGCCCCGGCGCTCGTACATGCGCGCGACGCCCTTCGCGCCCCGGCGCACGTGGAGGGAGATGGCGTCCACGCCCCAGCGCTTCGCGATGACTTCCGTCTCCGCCAGCAGCGGCTGCGCCAGCCCCTGGCCCTGGAAGCGCACCCCGGTGGCCAGGGCGCGCAGGTCCGCCGTGCGGGGCAGCCAGGCCTCGGAGCCGGGGGCGTCCGGCGGGTACAAGGCCACCGTGCCCGCGATCTCCCCGTCCACCTCGGCCACGAGGATGGTGCACGCATTGCGCCTCGAGGCGATGTCGCGCAGGAACGCCTTGCGCTCCTCGGAGTAGACGACCTCCGGCATCAGCCTCGCGTACTGCGTGGTGTAGGCCTCCACCAGCAGGTCCCCAATCACCTTGTCATCCTCGGGCCGCGCCTCGCGGAGGATGACCCGATTCGTCACGTCCGTGCTCATGCGTCGCCCTCTAGCATGACGACCCGGGCATGCGCGGGGGCTTCCGGGCAGGCTGCCGGGCTCCGGACATGACGGTTGTACCTCCCGGGTCCGACGCGGTCCCAACGGGTCCGACTGTCCGACTGTCGGACAGGTTTCCGCGTCCCTCCTGTCCAAGGGCGTGGCGCGTTGCGGCAGGCGCAGACGCTTCGACTGATTGCCCCCGCGCCTACTTCCTGCGCGCGGGGACGGTCACACGAGCGCGCTGACGGCGCATGCCTCCGAGCACCCAGGCCGCGAACACCAGGCCTCCCGCGACCGCCGCCGTTCCGCCTCCGCCCGTGGTGCAGCCTCCCGCCTGCGCGTCGCCGACCACGTCCGGCGTCACATCGGCGTTGACGCCGGGCACTCCCTGCGACGGTCCTCCCGCGGCCTCCTCCGGCACGGGGGCGGTGCCGCCGTCCGTCGGGGTTCCCGTCCCCGGCTGCTGGGTGCCCGCGTCCGGCGTCTGGGTGGCGGTCAGCTCCTCGTAGCGCTGGATGAGCTTCAGCCTCGCCGCGTCGAACGCGGCGCCGTCGTCCGTCACTCGCGACGCGGCCGGAATCAGGTCCCTGGCCACCTTGCGCGCGAAGGCCGGGTCTCCCGCGTCACTCACCGCCTTGAGCCACTCGTAGTCCTGCATGCCCTGACGGATGAGCTTGAGCCGCAGTGACGCCACCGGCACGTCCGTCTTGCCGCCGATGGCCGCCGGCGTGCCCGGGTAGAAGAGCGTTCCGTCCCCGTTGCCGTTGAAGCGGTACTGGTCCGCCCACGCCGTGGAGAGCATGCCCACCGACTGGTAGTACAGCTCGCCCGTCGCGCCCTCGAGGAACGTCACCCACTCCATCGCGCGCGCCTTCGCCGCCGACCGGTCCAGCATGTACGACGGCCAGCCCGCGCCCGGCTTGTTCTCCGGCGCGTTGGTCCCATACGCACAGCCGTGGCTCATGCAGCTCTGATACATCCACAACTCAGCTCCCGGACGCGCCAGGAAGTCCGTGTACGTCTCCCGCTGGTCGCCCCGGAAGTCCGCGTCCGTGCCGTCCAGGTGGTTCACCAGCGGCACCGCCACGTCCACCTGCGCCTCCAGGCCGTTGCCCTTCAGCTCGCGCGAGTTCGTCGTCAGCATCGTGCGCAGCCCGGGTGCCGCCTGGCGCACCAGCTCTCCCGTCGCGTGCACCTGCGCGAAGGTCGTGCCGTAGGGCGGCTCGTCCCCCAGCTGCACGTAGGCCCGGTCCAACCAGCCCTTCTCCTTCATGTGCGCCGTGAAGTCCGTCAGGTTCGCCGCGTCGAGCGGCCCCACGTACTCCAGGCTCGTCATCCGCGCGCCTTGCAGCCGCGTGGGCGCCGTCCCATCCAGATACGGTCCCCACGTCGCATCGAAGCCGTTCCAGTCCGGCGGCCACGGCTTGCGCGGGAAGAGGCTGGACAGCGTGAAGCGGTGCTCCAATGCCATCTGCTGGTAGCGCGCGAGCAGCGGCTGCAGCTCCTCCGGCGTGCAGTCCTCGCGGCCCGTGTGCGCGCGGCACACGTGCGGCGGCCAGAGCAGGAACGCGGATGGCAGCGAGGACGTGCTCGGCAGCGCCGCGTCCACCACCGTCAGCCTCGCCGTCACCTGCCGCTGGAAGCCTCCGTCCGCCTCCACCGTCACCGTCCCCAGGTAGTCGCCGGGCGGCGCGTTCTGGGGCACGTGCACGTCCACCCAGATGGCTCGCGCCTCACGGGCGGGCACGTCGAAGGGGAAGGCGCTGCGCGTCTCACCGGCGACCTCGTCCGTGTCCGGCACCAGCCCGTCCGGCCACGCGCCCACCGGCTCGCCCGCCACCGACGCCTGCTTCGTGGTGACCAGCGCCTCGCGATACAGCGTCACGTCCGGCCCCGTCAGCTTCGTGGGGCCCTCCAACGCGGGCAGCTTCGCGCGGACGCCCGTCAGCCCCGTATCGCCGCCCTGCAGCGCGACCTGGAAGGAGACGAACTCGTTGCGGGCAGCGGTGAGCCGCACCTCGGTGGCGCTCCGGGCGGCGGTCGCCGGCCGCACCTTCACCATCATCCCCTCGCCCCACACGGCGGGCCCGGCCGCGAACACCGGCAGGGCCAGGGTCAGCGACAACAGGGCGGCACGGAATGGTCGAATCGAAGGCATGAAGAGACCAACGCACCCCGGCACCGCGTGGCTTCCCGCGTCGGACGTCCCTTGTCAGCCGGGCAGGCAGGCGGCCGGGGACTCCAGGGCCGGTGTGGTGGGCCCAGGCATCTCCCGGCTCATAGGAAGTCGCCGATGAACCACGGCAGCTGCTCGCTCAGCTTCTGAAGCAGGCCCCGCCGCTTCCAGCCGTGCCAGTGGACCTCCGCGGAGTGCGTAAGGTCCTGCTCGAAGGCGGCGGCCAGCTCCTCCGCCAACACCGGATCCTCCACCATCACCGAGCCCTCATCGGTGTGGCTGAGCGCCAGCGGATCCAGGTTGGTGGAACCCACGACGCTCAGCGTGTCGTCCGCGACCAGCGTCTTGGAATGCATCATCGAGATCTCGTACTCGTAGATGCGCACGCCGGCCTCCAGGAGCCTCGCGTAGGACGCACGCTGCGCGGCGAGCACGGGTCCCACGTCGTGGTGGCGGCCGGGCACCAGCACCCGCACGTCCACGCCCTCGCGGGCCTTGAGGATGAGCATGTCGCTGATGGCTTCCGACGGCAGGAAGTACGAGTTGGCGATCCACAGCCGGTGCTTCGCGGCCGCGATGGACAGCAGCCACATCTTCGACGCCTCCGTGAGGAAGCGGTGGCCCGTGCTGGCGACGAAGCAGGCCCGTGCGTTTCCGGCGGGGGCAAGCTCCGGGAAGGATTCCGGGGGCAGGAAGTCGCCACCGGCCTCCTGCCAGTTCTGCGCGAAGGCGATCTGCATGCCTCGCACGACGGGGCCCCGGACCCGCACGTTGGTGTCCCGCCAGGTCTCCGGCGCGTCGCCGTTGCCCAGCCAGCTGCGCCAGATGCCGAAGCCTCCGGTCAGCGCGACCTCACCGTCGCGGATGACCATCTTGCGGTGCATGCGCGCGCGGATCCGCACCGCGTCCAGGGACGTCACCGCACCCTGATAGGGGCGGTAGATGCGCACGTCGCAGCCGGCGTCCGCGAGCACGGGAGCGACGACCTCGAAGTTCACGCTGCCCAGCGGATCCACGATGACCCGGCACTGCACGCCGGGAGCGCGCTCGCGCAGCGCGATGAGCAACCGGTCCGACGGAATGCCCGGACGCCAGATGTAGCTGGCGATGTGGATGCTGGAGCGGGCGGCGCGGATCTCCTCCTCGATGACGTCGAAGACGCGGCCGTTCTGCACCAACTCCACGCCGTTGCCGGGCTCCATCGGGATGCCCAGCGTCTGCTCGATGGCGAGCTCCCGCGCTTCCGGGTCCTCCGGCAGCGCGCGCAGGCGCAGGTCCTGTCGGTGGTTCGGGTAGGGACACCCCGCGGCGAGCAGGGCGAGCAAGATGGGCCAGGCCAGCCGCACGGTCCGGAAGCTAGGGCAGCCCCCGCCCTTCCGCATCCGCCGTGTGATTTCGCGTGGAGGAAGGGTGTGAACGGGCATCGCCACCGTCCACCCGTCGACGGTTGAGCCATGTGACACCCAAGGCCGGTGGTGCTGGACGCGCCGCATGCGCACTGCTGGGTGCGCATTACGGACGCGCAGGGAGGACGGACACGGCATGGGGCGACGGGGGATGGCACCAACGCGCGGGGCGCTCCTGCTGATGGGCCTGCTCGGGGCACCCGCTGTCCGGGCGCAGGAGGTTCCTCCACCTCCACCTCCATCTCCAGCGGAGGCAGGTTCCTCCAGTCCTCGGGATGATCAGACGCCCACGCCGGGCGCGCCCACACCCCACGTCGAATCGCGTGAGACCGATACACCCGCGTCCCGCGCGCCTGAACCTCCGCCGCCTCCGCTGACACCCACCGTCCTGGATGCGCCGTTCCTGGACGCGGAGCCTCCGCCTCCCGCCGTGCCTCCCCGGCCACTGCGGCCCTTCATTCCCCATGGGGAACCCGACACGGAGGCCCCTTTGTCCGCGGCCACCTGGGCCGCGCATGGCGGCGTCACGCTGCTGCCGCTGGGCACCGTCTGGGCCGCGACCCGCGTGGGCGGAGACACGCGCCTGGGCGCCACCGCCGCGGAGGCCGCCGCGGGCACCGTGCTCGCTTCGCTTCCGGGGCGCTTCCTCTTCGTCCACCCCTCCTATCCGCAAGGGCGGTGGATGGAGCTGGAAGTGGGCGCGTTCGGCGCCGCCATGGTCGTCACGCCTCCCGTCGCCGCGCTCGGCACCTGGGGCATGGGTGAGATTGCTTTCGGCGACAGCCAGGAGCCCGGCCGCGCGTACCTGGGCGCGCTCGGAGGCGCGGCGGCGGGGATGCTCCTGGGCCTCGCCGCGCATGAAGGCCTGCGCCACCTGGCCGGCTCCAGCGAACGACTGGACTTCCTGCGCCGCTACCTCGCGCTGTCACTCATCGGCAGCGGCGCCACCGTGGGCTATCAGTGGAGCCGCACTCCCACTCCCAGGCATTGACGCATTGTTTCGCCGCACCGGCGTTTCAATTTTCTTCCCGCGTGCGGCGCCTCGGCACCCCGCCCTCCACGCCAGCGCGCGAGCCGGTGACTTCGCCCCTGGCGTTGTCAGCCCCGATCCCTAGAGTGCTCCGTGCAGCGCAAACACACCGCAGGGAGACGACACCATGCAGGCTCGCAAGAACATCCGTCGCTTCGCCTTCGTCCTCGCCGCCGCCGCCACCGTGATGGGCCTGGGCATCGCCGCCACGCCGTCCTCCGCTGACGCCCAGGACTGCACGCCCACGTGTTTCAAGAACCCCATCACCGGGCAGATCACCTGTACGTACCCCTGCCCGTAGTCCCGGGCAGGCCACGACCGTGATGAAAAAAGGCCCCACCCGCTTCATGCCGGGTCGGGGCCTTCTTCATGCACTGCTGAGCGTGCGCGCTACTCCGAGCGCATCGCCTCCACGGGGTCCAGCTTCGCCGCGCGCGCCGCCGGGTAGATGCCGAACGCCAGCCCCACCCCGCAGCTCATCACCAGCGACACCACCACGGACCACAGGGGGACCTCCGTGGGCAGGTTGATCATCCACCGGGCCAGGTGCGCCAGGCCCGCGCCCAGCGCCACGCCCACCGCGCCGCCCACCAGCGACAGCACGACCGCCTCCAGCGCGAACTGCGCGAGGATGCGGTAGCGCTTGGCCCCCAGCGCCTTGCGGATGCCAATCTCCCGCGTCCGCTCCGTCACGGCGACCAGCATGATGTTCAGGATGCCGATGCCGCCCACCAGCAGCGACAGGATGCACACGCCGAAGCTGGCCGCGGACACCGCCGAGGAGAGGTTGTTGAACATCTCCGTGGCGCTCGCATTGTTGTAGAGGAAGAAGTCGTCCGGTTCGTCCGGCTTGAGCGCGTGGCGGCGGCGCATGAGCAGCGTCACCTCATCCTGGGCCCGCTGGAGCACGTCCGGGGACGTCGCCTGGATGCTGATGCGGAAGTCGCGCACGCCGAACATGCCCCCGAACGTGGACAGGGGAATCATGGCCTGGTTGTCCTGGCTGCCGCCGCCCAGGAAGCCGCCCCGGCGCTTGAGCGTGCCCACCACCTGGAAGGTGCGCCCCAGCAGGCGGAACTCACGGCCCAGGGGGTCCACGCCGGGCCACAGCGTGTCCGCCAGGTCCGCGCCAATCACCGCCACGCGCCGGTTGTCCACGAACTCCGCGTCGGTGAAGGGCCGCCCGGTGGCGATGCCCACCGCGTTGGTCTGGAAGTACTCCGCCGTGCCCGCCCAGACGTTCACGTTGGCGCGCGACTCGCGCTCCGAGGTGACGGCCTTCTGGCCGCCCTTGGAGTCCTCGCCGGCCGCCTGCGCGATGGACGGCTGCGTGCGGATGGCGTCCAGGTCCGCGTAGGTGAAGCGCGGCCGGCGCGCGAGCTCCGCGGTGGTCAGCTCGCCCTGGCCGAAGGGCAGCCGCTGCACCTGGAAGCAGTCGCTGCCCAGCTCCGACATCTGGTTGTTCACCTGGTTCCGGAGGCCCTCGATGAGGGACATCATGGACACCACGGTGGTGACGCCGATGACGATGCCCAGCAGCGTCAGGAAGGAGCGCAGGGGGTTGGAGCGGAACGTGCCGAACGCCAGCCGCACCGTGTCCCAGAAAGCCATCCACATGGTCAGGTCTCCCGCTCGCGCCTAGTCGTGGCGGAGCGCTTCCACGGGGTCCAGGTTCGCGGCGCGCGCCGCCGGCCAGATGCCGAACAGCAGGCCCACCACCGCGGAGAAGCCCACGCCCAGCACCACCGTCAGGGGCTGCACCGCCGCCGCCAGGGGCGTGAGGTAGTTCACCAGCCACGCGATGGCCATGCCCACCGCGGTGCCCAGCGCGCCGCCCACCGCGGACACGCTGGCCGCCTCCATGAGGAACTGGAGGATGATGGTGCGCTTTCGCGCGCCCAGCGCCCGCCGCACGCCAATCTCCCGCGTCCGCTCGCGCACGGACACCAGCATGATGTTCATGATGCCGATGCCGCCCACCAGCAGGGTGATGAACCCCACGCCCGTGGCCGCGCCGTAGAGCGCGCCGGTGAGCTGCTTGTACATGTTGGCCAGCTGGTCCGGCCGGTTGATGGCGAAGTCGTCCGGCGCGCCGGGCTTGGTGTTGCGCTCGCGGCGCAGCGTCTCCGTGAGCCGGTCCTGCACGCGGGGCACGTTCTCCTGCTGGTCCACCGCGAGCGCCATGACCACGTCGCGCTGGGTGCCGAAGTGCCCCTGGAACGTGGGGTACGGCAGCATCACCACCAGGTCCACGTTCTGCCCCAGCACGGTGCCGCGCTCCACGATGACGCCCGCGACGCGGTAGGGCCGGCGGTCCACGAGGATGCGGTGGCCCACGGGGTTGATGCCCGGGAAGAGCACCTTGCCCACCTCCGCGCCAATCACCGCGACGGCGGAGCGGTTGTCCACGTCCGCCTCCGTGAGGAAGCGGCCCTGGGCCATCTCCACCGAGGACGTCATGGCGTAGTCAGGGCTGGTGCCCATGGTCTGCACGGAGGCGAGCTTCCGGTTCTGGAAGGACACCTCCGCGTTGATGAACATCATGGGGGCCACCGCGACCACGTGCTCGGAGGCGGCGCGCAGGGGCTCCACCAGGTCCAGCGAGAGCGCCTTGCGGTTGCGGTACGCCCACCAGTCCCCGTTCATCACCCAGGGGAACTTGGACACCTGCAGCGTGTTGGAACCAATCTTGTTGAGCTGGTCCGCGAAGGAGCTGTTCAACCCCTGGATGATGCCGACGATGGCCAGCAGGGTGCACACGCCCACGCCGATGCCCACCGTGGTGAGCACCGTCCGCAGCCGGTTGGAGCGCAGCGAGGTCAGCGCGATGCGCGCCCCCTCCCACACGTCGACCCGGAAGTTCACGAAACCACCCCTTCACGCTGGAAGCCGCGCGGCCTGGCGCACCGGGAAGGTCCCCGGCGGACGGGCCGCGTCAGGCACTCTACGCCCAGGAGGGCCGCCCATTGCACGCGGCCTTCACCGGAGGGCGTTTCCTGGCCGGGTTTCCCGGTTTCAGGGCAGCACGGTCACCGTGTCGCCGGTCAGGCGCACCTTGACGGTGACCTCGTTGGGCAGCGTGCCGGCCTCGTCCACGATGTGGTTCTCATCCACGCCCACGCGCACGGTGTACTCGCCGTCCGGCGTGTCCGTGACGTCCAGCCACTGGCAGGGCAGGTCCGCGGTGTAGACGTCCGACCAGCCGGGTGAGATGCCCGTGCCCGGATCGTACCAGCTGTAGGGCTGGCCGTCCGCGCAGTACTGGGTGAAGTCGATCATGTAGAAGCCCTGCTTGCGCCCCACGGACGTGGTGTTGCCCGCGGCGTCCTTCAGGTCGTAGCCAGCGAAGTTCGTCAGGTGGTGGTGCTCGTGGCACTCGTCGTAGACGAAGAGGTCTGGCCGCTCCTCCGGTGAAGGCACCACCAGCGGGCCCGTGCCCATGTTCATGATGGAGGTGGTGAAGCGCAGCAGGCGCCGCTCACCGCCCGCGGGCACGCAGCCCTCGCGCACCTCGCACGAGTCCGCCGTGAAGGAGCGCCGCTCCAGGTAGAGCGTGCGCGCGATGACGTCCCGGTCCACCGTCAGGTCCGGCTTGCCGTTCACCGGATCCACCTGGAGGCCGCACGTCCGCGTGGGGGCCAGCGCCGGCGCGGGCTCTTGCGAGTCCGGCACCGCGCCGCCGCCGAAGATCATCACCTGGCCCAGGGCGGACGGGCCGCCGCTTCCCGAGGGTGTGCCCGCGGGCGTGCCGCTGAGTCCCGGGGACACGCCCAACACCAGGTCGTCGTACCCGTCCCCGTCCAGGTCGCCCGCGGAGGCCATGCCCAGGTAGTCGGTGCCCAGCGACGTCTGGAGGCCAAGCCGGTTGGCGCGCGGCCACGCCCACACCGGCTCCAGCGGGCCGGACACGTTCGCCGTGGGGCGGAAGAGGTAGGCGCGGCCCACGGCGCCAACGGCGAAGTCGTGGCCCGTGCCGCCCTCCACCATGGAGCCCACGGGGACGACGGTCTTGCTGAAGGTGAGGAAGGCCTGTCCGAAGAGAGGGAAGGCCGCGTCGTCCATGGGCTGCCAGGTCACCTGCGGCGCGTAGCCCGCGGCCACGGCGTCGGACAGGTGCAGGCGCTGGCTGCCGTCCAGGAGCAGGAGCGCCTCCGGGCGGCCGTCTCCGTTCAGGTCGGGCAGCGCGGCGAACAGCTCGGCCTGGCCGGTCCACACCGGCGAGGCCGTGAGCGGCCCTTCACAGACGCGAGCGCTGCCCGCCTTGCAGCCGAGGAAGAGCTCCACCTTGAAGTCGTCGTGGGTCACGGCCAGATCCTGGACCCCGTCCCCGTCGGCGTCGCCCGCGGGGCTGGGGACGCCGGTCAGCGTGCGCACGGCGGTGAAGGCCCCCTCCGGTGCTCCCGGCGTCGCCCGGTACACGGTGAGCTCGCCGGCGAGCGTGGAGACGGCGAGCTCGTCCTTCCCGTCCCCGTCCAGGTCCAGCAGCCGCGCGCCGTTGAAGCGCAGGGTGGTGGAGTCCGGCGCGCGGAACACCGGCTGGATCAGCAGCTGGGACAGGTCCGGCCCGCCCTTGAAGACGCTGACGCCGTAGGAGGTGGCGACGAGCACGTCCGCGTACGCGTCCCCGTCGATGTCGCCCGTGGTCACCGTCATCCGGTAGCTGGAGGCGCGGGGGCTGGGGTGCACCCACGTCAGAGTGGTGGTGACCGGCGTCTTCGTGAAGTCGCGCGCCTCGCCCGCGTACACCATCACGCGGCCCGGATCCGTCCGGGTGCTCGAGCAGGGCGCGGATGTCACCAGCAGGTCCTTGCGCCCATCGCCGTTGACGTCGCCCAGCGCCACGGTGCGGCCGAAGCACTCGTGGGGATTCGTGCCGTCTCCGAACACCTGCCAGCGCGGCGTCTCGGAGAGGGTGGGCGTGACGGAGGTGCCGCCGTCGTCCGGAGTGCCAGCATCGGGTCGGGGCTGCGGGTCGTCCTTGCAGCCCGTCACGGCCAGAAGCCCCACCACCGCGCAAGACCGCGCGAATCGCATCCGCATCGTGTCGCCCTCCCCGGGAATGGACCGGCCGGCCTTCCACCCGCCCTGTTCCCAGGAGTCCCCTCGCGGGGAAACGATGCGCGCGGTCTGCCCTTTCGCCTCAGGGCAGCACGGTCACCGTGTCTCCCTTCAAACGCACCTTGACGGTGGCCTCGTTGGGCAGCGCGTCGAGCTCGTCGATGATGTGGTTCTCATCCACGCCCACCCGCACGGTGTAGTCGCCGTCCGGCGTGTCCGTGACATCCAGCCACTGGCAGGCGGTGTCCGCGGTGTAGACGTCCGACCAGCCCGGGGAGATGCCCGTGCCCGGGTCGTACCAGGCGAACGAGGTGCCGTCCGCGCAGTACTGGGTGAAGTCCACCATGTAGAAGCCCTGCTTGCGCCCCACGGCCAGGGAGGTGCCGGAGGCATCCTTGAGGTCGTAGCCAGCGAAGTTCACCAGGTGGTCGTGCTGGTGGCACTCGTCATAGACGAAGAGGTCCGGCCGCTCCTCCGGAGAAGGCACCACCGCGGGCGCGGTGCCCATGTTCATGATGGAGGTGGTGAAGCGCAGCAGGCGCCGCTCGCCGCCCGCGGGCACGCAGCCCTCGCGCACCTCGCAGGAGTCCGCCGCGAAGGAGCGCCGTTCGATGTAGAGCGTGCGGGCGATGACGTCCCGGTCCACCGTCAGGTCCGGCTTGCCGTTCACCGGATCCACCTGGAGGTTGCACGTCTTCGTGGTCATCAGCGCGGGCGCGGGCTCCTGCGAGTCCGGCACCGTGCCGCCGCCGAACACCACCACCCGGCCCGGGGCGCGCGTGCCGTCGCTCTCCTGCGACAGGCCCACCACCAGGTCGTCGTACCCGTCCCCGTCCAGGTCGCCGGGGCTCGCCACGCTGGGGAGGGTGAAGCCCAGCATCGTCTGGGGCAGGAGGCGGTTGGCGCGCGGCCACGACCACACCGGCTCCAGCGGACCGGACACGTTCGCCGTGGGGCGGAAGAGGTACACGCGTCCCAGCGAGGCGAAGACGAAGTCGTGGCCCGTGCTGCCCTCCACCATGGAGCCCACCATGGCGCTCTGGGCGGCCACGCTGGGGAAGGCCGGGTCGTCCATCAACTGCCACACGGGCGTGGCGGAGTAGCCCTGGACGGAGGCGTCGGACAGGTGCAGGCGCACGCTGCCCCGGAGCCCCACGAGCAGCTCCGGACGGCCATCTCCGCTCAGGTCCGGGAGGGACCTCGCGCTCTCCGCCGTGCCCTTCCACACCGGCTGCGTGGTGAGCGAGCCATCACAGGCGCGCGCGCTGTCCGCCTTGCAGCCCAGGAAGAGGCCGTAACTGCTCTCCTCTCCGAACAGGGCGACGAGCAGGTCCTGGGCGCCGTCCCCGTCCGTGTCTCCCGCGGGCTGCGCGTAGCCGGACAGCACGCGCACGTTGGTGAAGGGGCCATCCTTCCCGCCAGGCGTCGCGCGGTAGAGGGTGGTGCTGCCGCTGAAGGTCGTGACGAGGAGGTCATCCAGCCCGTCGCCATCCACGTCCAGCAGCCGCGCGATGGCGAAGCGCGTGGTCGAGGAGTCCGGCACGCGGAACACCGGCTGGGCGAACACCTGGGACAGGTCCGGCCCGCCCTTGTACACGCTGACGCCGTAGTAGCTCTTCACCAGCACGTCCGCGTACGCGTCCCCGTCCACGTCGCCCGTGCCCACCGTCATCTGGTAGCCCGACGTGCGCGGGCTGGGGTGCACCCACGACAGCGTCGAGGTGACGGGGGTCTGGGAGAAATAGGAGGCCTGCCCCGGGTACACCATCACGCGGCCCGGGTCCGTGGGGCCGCTCGTGCACGGCGGTGAGATGACCACCAGGTCCTGGCGGTCATCGCCGTTGATGTCGCCCAGCGCCACGCCGCGGCCAAAGCACTGCTTCGCGTTGAGGCCATCCCCTTCGACCTGCCAGCGCGGCGTTTCGGAGAGGGTGGACCCGGCGGTGCCGGCATCCTCCTGGGAGCCAGCATCCGGGACGCCCGCGTCGGGCTGGGGCTTCGGGTCGTCCTTGCAGCCGGCCGTCAGGGACATCATCACCGCGCAGGCCAGCGCTCCACGGATCCGCATGCGTCACTCCTCGGTAGGACGCGCTCACGACCAAGGCGCGGCCGACGTCCGGCAGGAAGGGATGCGCAGGATAGAACCGCGCGCGCGCTTCCCCGAAAGACCCTTGCCCGGTGAATGGTTCTTTCGATGGATGCCCGACGGCCCATTGCCTCCCGGACGGAGAGCAGCCGAGCGGACGGGCGTGGTCAGCCCCCGCCGCCATCCCCAGATTCGCGCGGATGCACGCGTGCAGCGCGTGCCCGAGCCATGGCCGACACCGCCGCCGACACCGCCCTGGACTCCCGCGCCGCGCCGGCGTCCGAGCGGTTCAGCCGTTCACAGAAGGCCTTCACGCTGGCGGGGGCGCTGCTGGGGCTGCTGCTGGCGGCGTTGGATCAAACCATCGTCGCCACGGCGGGGCCCACCATCCAGGCGGACCTCCACATCGCGCCGGAGCACTACCCGTGGCTCACCACCGCGTACCTGGTGGCCTCCACGATGATGGTGCCCGTGTGGGGCAAGCTGTCGGACCTGCTGGGCCGCCGCGCGGTGCTGGTGGCGGGCATCGCCGTGTTCCTCACCGGCAGCTTCCTGTGCGGCGCGTCCCGCTCCACGCTCGCGCTCATCCTCTGCCGCGCGGTGCAGGGCCTGGGCAGCGCGGCCCTCTTCACCGGCTCCCTGGCGGTGGTGGCGGACCTGTTCCCTCCGCGCGACCGGGGCAAGTACCAGGGCCTGTTCGGCGCGGTGTTCGGCCTGTCCAGCGTCATTGGTCCGCTGGCTGGCGGCTTCATCACCGACGCGCTGGGCTGGCACTGGGTGTTCTTCATCAACCTGCCGGTGGGCGCGCTCGCGCTGACGCTCATCTTCCTGCGCATGCCGCCGCTCAAGCCGGAGGGCGTGCAAGGCGGGAGTCTGGACATCCCGGGCGCGGCGGCGCTGGCGGTGGGCGTGGTGCCGCTGCTGCTCGCGCTCAGCCTGGGCCATGGCGCGGCGGCACCGAGGGCGGGCGGGTTCGCGTGGGGCTCCGCGCCCATCCTGGGGCTGTTCGCGCTGTCGGCGGTGGGGCTGGGACTCTTCGTGTGGCGGGAGCGCCATGCGAAGGAGCCGCTGCTGGAGCCGTCGCTGTTCCGCGTGCGCGCGTTCTCCGCGGGCAACGCGGCGGTGTTCACCATTGGCGCGGTGTTCCTGGCGTCCGTCACCTTCCTGCCGCTGTTCATGGTGAACGTGGTGGGGCTGTCGGCGACGCACTCCGGGCTGACGCTCACGCCGCTGACCCTGGGCGTGGTGGCGGGCAACGTGCTGTCCGGGCAGCTGGTGTCACGGCTGGGCCGTTACAAGGCGCTGATGGTGGGGGCGCTGCTGTTCCTCATGGGCGGCTTCGCGGTGATGGGCTTCACGCTGACGCCCGACTCCAGCCAGGCCGAGGTCACGGTGAAGATGGTGCTGGTGGGCCTGGGCCTGGGCCCGTCCATCCCGCTCTACACCGTGGCCGTGCAGAACTCCGTGCCGCCCCAGCGCATTGGCGTGGCCACGTCCGCGACGACGTTCTTCCGGCAGCTGGGCATGACGGTGGGCGTGGCGCTGCTGGGCACCGTGTTCGCGGGAACGCTGAGCCGGGAGATGCACGCGCGCACGCAGCAGGCCACGCACGGGCTGCCTCCGGACGTGCGTCAGGAGCTGCGCGCGTCCGCGCCGGGAGGCCTGGGCGGAGAGGGCGCGCCTCAGGGCCAGAAATTCCAACCGGAAGAGGTGAAGGCGAAGCTGCGGGAGGGCTTCGCGGAGGAGCGGCGGCAGGCGTTGCAGGAAGGGCCGGAAGCCCGCGCGCGTGTGGACGCCGACGAGGCCCGAGCGCTGTCCACCGTGGACCGCGTGGAGCGCGCGCTCAAGGAGTCCTTCACCCGCGCGACCATGGCGGTGTACCGCGTCGCCATCTTCGTCGCGCTGGCGGCCCTGCTCGTCACGCTGCTGCTGCCGGAGCTGCCGCTCCGGCGGGGTGGGCCGCGCAAGGCCCCGGCGGAGGCGTAAGCGCCACCGCCTCCCCGTATCGCGGACGCGCCCGGGCGAGGCCCGCGCCACGACGTGCCGGGCGCCCTACTTCTTCGCCGGCGGCGGTTCGTCCGACTCCGGCGCGGTGGGCCGCACGAGCGTGCCCGGCGCCTCCGCCAGCGCGTACGCCATCCACGTCACCGCCGCGGTGCTGCGCGACAGGTCCTGCGGATCCACCTTGTCCAGCGTGTCCGCCATGGAGTGGTGCACGTCGAAGTAGCGGCTGCTGTCCACCCGCACGCCCACGAAGGGCACGTGCGCGGGCTCCATGGGGCTCAAGTCCGCGCCCGTCGCGTGCCCCACCAGGAACCGGGCCGCGCCCAGCCCCTCCAGCGGTGCCAGCCACGGCCGCATCAGCGCCTCACCGCCCGGCCCCGCGTGCAGGCTCACGCCCAGGGGGCGCCCGCCGCCCGCGTCCATCTCCACCGCGGCCACATGCTTGGACAATTCCTTCGCGTGGGCCTCCGCGTACGCGCGGCCGCCGCGCAGCCCGTTCTCCTCGTTCATGAACAGCACCACGCGCACCGTGCGCCGGGGCGCCTGGGGCAGCTTCGCGATGAGCCGCGCGGCCTCCATCACCATCACCACGCCCGCGCCGTCGTCGTGCGCGCCCGTGCCCACGTCCCACGAGTCCAGGTGCGCGCCCAGCAGCACCACCTCGTCCGGCTTCTCGCGGCCCCGCACCTCCGCCACCACGTTGGACGAGTCCGCCTCCGGCAGGTCCGAGCACCCCAACACCAGCCGCACCTTCACCGTCCCGCCCTGGAGCATCCGGTGCAGCGTGAGCGCGTCCTCCACCGACACCGCCGCCGCGGGCAGGCGCGGGCCGCCCTCGTCGAAGCGCGTGGCCCCCGTGTGCGGCGTGCGCAGCGACGCCGTGGCCAGCGAACGCACCAGCGCCGCCACCGCGCCCTGCTTCGCCGCCGCCGCCGGCCCCCGGCTGCGCATCCCCGCGAAGCGGCCGTAGTCCGCCGCCTCCGACATGGTGTGGTTGAAGAGCACGATGCGGCCCTTCACCTTGTCACCCAGCGCGGCCAGCTCCTCCAGGGAGTTCACCTCCACCACCTCCGCCGTGATGCCCTCCGGCGGCGTGGGCGCGCTGCCCCCCAGCGCCAGGAGCGCCAATGGCAGGCCGCGAGTGCGTTCGGAGGAGAGGATTTCGCCGTGCTCCTCGCCCCGCACCCAGCGCGGCACCTTCACCGGCTCCTTCCACGCCTTCACCCCATCCGCCTGGAAGGAGCGCAGGGCCCACTGCACCGCGGCCTCCGCGGACTCGGAGCCCGACAGGCGCGGACCCACGCCGTCCGTCAGCTCCGCCAGCCGCGCGTAGGCATGGCCTTCCGCGAGCGCGGGCCCCACCAGCTTCGCCGCCGTGGCCTGCTGCGCGGCGCTCAGCTTCGACACGGCCGGGGGCGCCGCCTTCACCGACGCGGTGGCCGCGGACTTCGGCGCGGGGTCCTGGGACGGCGCGGTGGCGGTGTTCTGGGGGGCGGGCGATGCCGAGGTGAGCAGGTGCAGGGCCAGCGAGACGGGCAGGACGAAGGCGGACGTGGACACTCGAATCCTCGACGGGACCTGGAGAATGAGCGGGGCGAGGTGGAAGTCCCAGGGGCCACCGCGCGCCGAGAGGGGGAACGCGGCGCGCGGGGCTCAACTGGGACGTCACGCACCGGTTCCGCGGTTGGGGAACGCGAGGCCCGGTACATACGCCATCTTCCAAGAAGAAGAGGACGTGCGTGCATTCTTTAAAGAAATTCTTCGCAGCGTCAAGGCGGGAAGTGAGCATTGCGACTCGCGGGTGATGTGAGTGTTCACGACCCTCCGCTACGCCAGACGTCCCATGACACCCACCCCTCCCGGGCGACTCGAGACGTCCTGCCAGAGCCTGGAGGCCCTGGGTGCGTGGCTCGCGTCCCGTGATTTCGGCCGCTTGGAAGATGACGCGCTGCCCATGCTGCTGCTCGCGGTGCACGGGCGGGACTTCACGCGCGACTTCCGGGAGGAGTTCGACGCTGGAGACGACTGGGCCCCCGCGCTGGGGCGGACGGCGCGCGCGGTGGGCCGCGCCTTCGACTTCCTCCGTGAAGACGCGGGCATCGCGCACCTGAGCCTCGTGCCCAGGCCGGACGTGCTGCCCCTGTTGTGCCGCTTCTTCCACCTGCATCCCCAACCGCCGGCGGAGTCCCGCGTGCGGCTGGCGCACTGGCTGTGGCGCCATGCCCTCTTCGACACCGCGCGTTCACCGCCGGACACCGATGCGCTCGCGAGCTTCGCCCTGCTCACGCCGGACGCGGGCGCCTCCGTGCGCGCGCTGCTGGACCGCGTGGGGCCGCCACCTCCGCGAGGTTGGGAGCGCTATTCAC
The DNA here is from genome assembly GCF_003611695.1 of Corallococcus carmarthensis. GTDB lineage: Bacteria > Myxococcota > Myxococcia > Myxococcales > Myxococcaceae > Corallococcus > Corallococcus carmarthensis. Next base: position 37,778 of record NZ_RAWE01000052.1, read on the forward strand.
AGCCCGGCATGGCGGGGCTCGCGTCGGTGGCGGACCGGGTGGAGGCCAACGCGCTGCTGGCGCTGAAGCCCCGGCACCTGCTCACCAGCGCCGTGCTGGAGCCGGGCCCGCTGCTGGAGGTCCAGGGCGCGGTGGCCTTCCTGCCCCTGTTCCCACCACCGCTGTCGGGGGCCGCCCCGCCGCCGGGTCCGGGGAGCGACCTGCTGCTCACCCTGGCGAACCAGGTCTTCCACCCGGTGCTCGCGCCGGGCCGGTCCCTGCTGGGGCTGGTGCGCGCGGGCGTGACGCCTTCGGCCGTATTCCCCACCCACGCCCTGGGTCCTGACGCCCTGGCTGCCCTGCGGCTGGGCGACGGAGCGGGTTTCCTCGCGCGGCGGCGCGACGGACTGGTGACGCACATCCGGGCGTTCATCCGGGCGCGAACGGGCGCGGACCCCGAGGAGGATGCTTCGATTCCGCAGGAATGATTCCCCCGGAATTCTCCGTTGCTCCCCCCGGAGGACCCGGGCGACAGTGCCACAGCCGGGAGGTCGCCCCCCGACCCGCGGCCCCCCTGCATGAGCGTGCCCCCTTCCGACACCGAACAGGCCCTGAGGGCCGAGGTCGAACGTCTACGGCTCCGCCTCCGCGCAGCGGGCCTGGATGACGGCACCGGCACGGTCCCGGAGGCGGCGGCGCCCCACGACCTGGACGCAGAAGAGCGGCTGCGCGTGAAGCGCGAACAGCTGCGGCTGGCGCAGGAGGCGGGCGGCATCGGCGTGTTCACGCTGGACATCCCCAGCAACCTGCTGACGGTGACGCCGGAGTTCTGCCGGTTGTACGGCGTGCCGCCCACGGACACCCTGCCCGCGCCGGTCATCGAGGCGCTCGCGCTGGAGGAGGACCGGCACCGGGTGTCCAACGCGCGCACGCGCGGGACGGGACAGGTTCCCCCTTCGGTGGAGTACCGCATCCGCCGGGCGGACACCGGGGAGGTGCGGTGGATCCACCGGCGGGCGTCGCTCGTGTACGACGCCGCTGGCAAGCCCGTGCAGCTCATTGGCATCACCCAGGACGTCACCGAACGGCAGCAGTCCGAAGAAGCGCTGCGCGCGGCGAACGAGCGCGTGCAGCTGGCACTGAACACCGAGGCGATGATTGGCACCTGGGTGTGGGACGTGCCCGACAACCGCGTCGTCACGGACGAGCGCTTCGCGCACTCCTTCTCGTTGAATCCCCAGCAGGCGCGCGAAGGGCTGCCCATCGACCAGTTCGTGGCGGCCATCCACCCGGAGGACCGGCCCGGCGTGGAGGCGTCCATCGCCCACACGCTGAAGGCGGGCGGTTCGTACCGCGCCGAGTACCGCGTGCGCCGCGCCGACGGCGTCTACCGGTGGGTGGAGGCCAGCGGCCACTGCGTCCGCACCCCGGCGGGCATCCCGCTGCGCTTTCCCGGCGTGGTGGTGGACATCGACGCGCGCAAACAGGCGGAGCTGCGGCAGGGAGCGCTGCTGGAGATGGCGGACCGGCTGCGCGAGGCCTCGTCTCCGGATGCCGCCGCGCAGCTCGCCATGGAGGTGGTGGGCCGGATGCTGGGCGTGCCGCGCGCGGGCTACGGCACGGTGGACGCGGCGCACGCGCTGGTGCTGATGCACCCGAACTGGGTGGCCTCGCCGGACGTGGCGCGCGTGGAGGGCGTGCACCGCTTCCACGACTACGGCGTGTTCCTGGACGACCTCCTCCAGGGCGAGGTGGTGGCCATCCCGGACGTGCGGGAAGACCCACGCACGGCGTCCCAGGCGGCCACGCTGGAGCAGGTGGGCATCCGGGCGCTGTTCAACATCCCGCTCCTGGAGCACGGCCGGTTCGTGGCGGTGCTGTTCCTGCACGACGTGCAGCCGCACCGCTGGACGGAGGAGGAGATGGAGCTGTCGCGCAGCGTGGCCGACCGCGTGTGGGCGACGTTGGCGAGGCTCAAGGCGCTCACGGACCTGAAGCAGGCCAACGAGACGCTGGAGCAGCGCGTGGAGCAGCGCACGCGGGAGCGGGACCGCGTGTGGAACGTGTCCCAGGACCTGCTGGTGGTGGGGAGCCTGTCGGAGGGGAAGTTCCTCAGCGTCAACCCGGCCTGGACGCAGATGCTGGGGTGGACGGAGGAGGAGCTGCTGGGCCGCACGTCGGAGTGGCTGGAGCGCGCGGACGACTACTCGCGGACGCGCGACGAGGTGACGCGTCTGGCGGGAGGGCAGCCCACGCTGAACTTCGAGAGCGCCTACCGGTGCAAGCACGGCGGCTACCGGCGCATCTCCTGGACGGCGGTGCCGGTGCCGGAGGACGGCGTGCTGTACGCCAGCGGGCGCGACGTCACCGAGCAGCGGCAGACGGAGGAGCAGCTCCGCCAGGCGCAGAAGATGGAGGCGGTGGGGAAGCTCACGGGCGGCGTGGCGCACGACTTCAACAACCTGCTCCAGGTGGTGGGCGGAAACCTGCAACTGCTCCAGCGCGACGTGGCGGGCAACGAGCGCGGCTTGCAGCGGGTGCGCTCGGCGCTGGGCGCGGTGGAGCGCGGGGCACGGCTGTCGGCGCAGTTGCTGGCGTTCTCACGGCGGCAGCCGCTGGAGCCGCGCTCGCTGAGCCTGGGCCGGCTGGTGCGGGGCATGGACGACCTGTTGCGCCGCGCGCTGGGCGAGGACGTGGAGGTGGAGACGGTCATCGGCGGCGGGCTGTGGAACACGCTGGCGGATCCGCACCAGTTGGAGAACGTCATCCTCAACCTGGCCATCAACGCGCGCGACGCGATGAAGGGCAGCGGGAAGCTGACGCTGGAGTTGAGCAACGCGTCGCTGGACGACCACTACGCGCAGGCGCACCCGGAGGTGATGGCGGGGGCGTACGTGCTGCTGGCGGTGTCGGACACGGGCGGGGGCATGACGCCCCAGGTGATGGAGCGCGCCTTCGAGCCCTTCTTCACGACGAAGCCGGAGGGCCGGGGCACGGGCCTGGGGCTGAGCATGGTGTACGGCTTCGTGAAGCAGTCCGGCGGGCACGTGAAGCTCTACAGCGAGCTGGGGCACGGCACGACGGTGAAGGTGTACCTGCCGCGCGCCTTCCAGCCGGAGGCGCCGGTGACGGAGGTGGTGACGGGGCCGGTGGAGGGCGGGCGGGAGACCATCCTCGCGGTGGAGGACGACGCGGACGTGCGCGCGACGGTGGTGGAGCTGCTGACGGAGCTGGGCTACCGCGTGTTGCGCGCGGTGGACGGGCAGAGCGCGCTGTCCATCCTGAAGAGCGGCGTCGCGGTGGACCTGCTCTTCACGGACGTGGTGATGCCGGGGCCGGTGAGGAGCCCGGAGCTGGCGCGGCAGGCGAAGGCGATGCAGCCGGACATCGAGGTGCTCTTCACGTCCGGCTACACGGAGAACGCCATCGTGCACGGCGGCCGGTTGGACCCGGGCGTGAGCCTGTTGTCCAAGCCGTACCGGCGCGAGGACCTGGCGCGCAAGGTGCGGGCGCTGCTGGACCAGCGGCAGCAGCGGCTGATGACGCCGAAGCTTCAGTGGCCGGAGCGCGCCGCGGAGCAGCCGACGGCGACGCAGGAGTCCGCGCGGCGGATGCACGTGCTGCTGGTGGAGGACGACGAGGACATCCGCGCGTCCGCCAGCGAGCTCTTGGGATTGCTGGGGCACGCGGTGATGCCGGTGGCGAGCGCGGAGGAGGCACGGGTGGCGCTGGCGGCGGAGCGGTTCGACGTGCTCTTCACGGATGTGACGTTGCCGGGCATGTCGGGCGTGGACCTGGCGCGCGAGGTGGCGCTGCGCAAGCCCGCCATGCGCATCATCATCGCGTCCGGCCACGGCCGCGCGGCGCTGGACGGGGATCCTCAGCAGTGGCTGGGCGTGGTGGTGCTGCCCAAGCCCTACGCGCTGCCGCAGATCCAACAGGCCCTGGCCCAGGTGGCCGCGACGGCCCGCTGAGGGCTCAGCCGCGCTTGCGCTCCAGGAATGCCAGCAGGCCTTCCGTGTTGCGGCGCTCGTGGTCCTCCAGGGACGGCAGGTACTCGCGGACCTCCGCGAGCATGGCCTCCGCCGCGGGCAGGTCCGCGGGGGAGACCTTGAACGCCCACTGCCAGTACTCCGCGGCGGTGTACGAGTACATCGTCGTATCAAGCGGATGCCGGAGATAGGCGCGCAGCGCGCCACGCACGACCCTCGGGGTCTGCCCCCAATGCGCGGCGCAGAAGAACACCATCCTGGCGAGATCCCGGCGAAGCGCGGCCGACGGCACCCGTCCCGCATGGCGCCGCTCCACCTGCTTGAGGCCGGCGCGGAAGCGTGGCCAATCTCTTGGGGCAAGCCCGCTCGTCTCTGATGCATCCTCCATGTAGGCACGCCAGTTCGGCTCACGGAAGGACGGGTCCGAGAACGCTTTTCTTACTTTCGTAGGCATTTCAGTTCCTCTGCCTTCCAATTATAGATGGCATCGGGCCAGAACCCGTTGGCCATGCAGTAGGAGCGGCAAGAGTCACAAAGGCTCTCCCCCTTCACGCGTCCGGGATTGCTGTCTCCGCCCATATCTGTACAGCGAACGTAATCGTCGGTGCAGGACCTCCTGACACGTTCGGCTTCCTCCTTCCGCGTCTCCTCCCCCGCCCCAGGAGGAGGCAACGGGTTCGGCTTCCGGGGCGGCTTCATCGCCTCCACTGTCTCGCATGCCGCCGCCGAGCCGTTCTTGCATTGGCAATCCACCGTGCTGACACAGCCCGGCCCGGGCCCAGGGCCCAGGGATTGATTGAACTGTCGCGGGCCACCTGCTGCGCAGCCCGCGAGCCCTCCGCACATCAACACCACGAGTCCTAATCGCATACCTGTTCGTTCGCATGCGTGGAGGCCCGGGGGCTCCAGCCCTCGTTGCCATCCTTCTCGAAGTAGAACTTCGCGCGCGTGCGCTGCCGCGTGCCCACTTCGTTCAACGTGTTCGCGTCGAACAGCCGCCCGTTCACCATCGTGTAGCGCACCGTGCGGCTGTTGGAGATGTCCTCCAGCGGGTTCTTGTCCAGCACCACCAGGTCCGCCAGCTTCCCCACCTCCAGCGAGCCCAGGTCCTTGTCCATGCCCAGGTGCCGCGCGCCATTCAGCGTCCCCACGCGCAACGCCTGCATCGGTGACATGCCGCCCTGCACGAACATCGCCAGCTCCCAGTGCGCCGCCAGGCCTTCACGCTGCCCGTGCGCGCCCAGCTGCACGCTCACGCCCAGGTCGTTCAGCTCCTTCGCCGCCCGCGCCACGTTCTGGTGATTGAACTCCTCGTCGGGGATCATCACGCGGCGCCGTGAACGCCCATCCACCACGCGCCGGGGCACGAACGACAAGAGGCGCGTGTCCTCCCAGACGTTCGTCTTCTGGTACCAGTAGTTCTCCCCCATCAACCCGCCGTAGGCCACGCCCAGCGTCGGCGTGTAGTCCACCTTCGTGCCCTTCCAGAGCTGGCGCACGTCGTCGTAGATGCGCGCCACCGGCAGCGAGTGCTCCAGCCCCGTGTGGCCATCCACCACCATGGTCAGGTTGTGCTGGAGCAGCGAGCCGCCCTCGGGCACCACCAGCATGTCCAGCTCGCGCGCCGCCTGGAGAATCTTCTGCCGCTGGTCGCGCCGGGGCTGGTTGTAGCTCTTCACGCTGAACGCCCCCAACGCCTTCATCCGCCGCAGGTGCCGGCGCGCGTCGTCCAGCGTGTCAATCTCCACGTGCGCGTCCGCGCTCGCCGCGCCGTACAGGATGGTGCCCGTGGAGAAGATGCGCGGCGACGTCAGCATCCCCGCCTTGCCCAGCTCGCTCGCGGCGAAGATGGTCTCCGAGTTGTTCGACGGGTCGTGCAACGTCGTCACCCCGAACGCCAGCGACGCCGCCTGCACCCAGCTCTGCTCCGGCATCAGCCCGTCCACGCCCATGGCCCCGTGCCAGTGCACGTCCACCAGGCCCGGCATCAGCGTCTTGCCCTTCACGTCCACGATCTTCGCGGACGCGGGCACGTTCACCTTCCCCACCGGGCCCAGCGCCACGATGCGGTTGCCCTTCACCACCACCACGCCCTCCTCCACCACCTGCTCGCCCTTCATCGTCACCAGCCGCCCACCCACCAGCGCCAGCGTCCCCTCCGGCACGTCCGACTTCGAGGAGAACGCCACGTCCACCCCATCCGCCTCCGGCGGCGGCAGCGTCTTCGGAGCCCCCTCCACGAACGTGAACGCGTCCTTCAGCGCCCGCGTGTAGAGCTTCGGCCCCAGCGCCCAGTGCAATGACAGCCGCGCGTCCGTGCCGGACCAGTGCAGGTATTCGCCCGCGTCACGGCTCACCTGCGTCACCGGCATCGCCTTGGTGCCCGGCCCCACCCGAGCCTCCTTCGCGCCGCGCACGAAGGGCGTCACGTACGCGTTGAAGTCCTCGCGGAAGGCCACCCACCGGTCATCCGGCGACACGCGCATCTCCAGCGCGCCACCGCTCGTCAGGTGCGTGCGCGGCTCGCCCCCGTCCATCCCGATGCTTCGCAGCGTGCGCACGTCCTCCGTGTCCTTGGACTCCACGTGCAGGAAGTACACGCGGTCCGACTTCGCGCCGAAGTGCGGCTGCTCCCCTTCCCGCGTCAGCTTGCGCGCCACGGCCCCGCCGGTGGACGGCACCACGAACAGCCCCGTCTCCCGGCTCCACGTGCCGGGCATCAGGTAGCCGTCGCCCGTCGTCCGGTACACCACCCACTTGCCGTCGGGGCTGAGCGCGGGCTCCACGTAGTAGCCCGGCTGCGCCGTCACCACGCGGCCCTCGCCGCCCGTCGCCGCCACCACGCGCACCGCGCCCAGCGCGTCGTCGTCCCACGTCGTGTAGACGATGGAGCGCCCGTCCCGGGAGAACGACGGGTAGAACTCCAGGTGCTCGTTCTGCCGCGTCAGCCGGCGCGGCGTCCCTGACGGCAGCTCCTTCACGTAGAGCTTGCCCAGCGCCTGGTACACCAGCCTCTTGCCATCCGGTGACACCTGCACCCAACGCAGCATCTTCACGTCGAAGCGGTCCGGCGCCACGGAGCGCGTGCTCTTCACCGCCGCGAACACCGTGCGCGTACCCTTCACGTGGAAGGGAATGGGCGTCACCTGCTTCGTCGCCACGGCGATGCGGTGCAACGTCCCGCCCGCCCAGAACACCAATGACTTGTTGTCCGGCGTCCACGCCATCACCGGAGACACGCCGTGGATGGCCCACGTCTCCTGCATGTCGCGGTCGAGCCCGTCATACAGCGGCCGCTCCGCCCCGGACTTCACGTCCGCCACGTACAGCACGCTCTTCGCGCGCACCCGCCGCACGAACGCCAGCTGCTTGCCGTCCGGCGACGGCGTGGGCCGGATGGAGCCACCCGGACCGGTGACGAAGGGCTCCACCTCCTTCGTCTCCAGGTCCAGCCGCTGGATGGCGTAGAGCTCCTTGTTCGGGTCCTTGTCGTACTCGAAGCTCTTCCCCGGCGTGATGTCCTGGCTGAAGTAGACGTAATGGCCGTCCGGGGAGAACGCGGGCTCGCCCAGGTCCTTCTGGTCGTTGGCGCGCTCCGTGAGCTTCACCCCTTCTCCGCCCGCGCGGTGGAACATCCACACCTCGCCCGCGCCCAGCGAACGCCGGCCGGTGAAGTGCTTGCGCGCCACCAGGAACTGGCCGTCCGGGCTCCACGCCGGGCTGTTGAGCAGCCGGAACTTCTCCTGCGTCACCGCGCGGGGATTGCCTCCGTCGCGGTCCATCACCCAGACGTTGTCCCCGCCGCCCCGGTCGCTCGTGAACGCGATGGACTTCCCATCCGGGCTGTAGCGCGGCTGCATGTCCCACGCCGCGCCGGACGTCAGCGCGCGCGCCTCGCCCCCCGCGATGGGCAGCGCGTAGATGTCCCCCAAGAGGTCGAAGAGGATTTCGTCGCCGCGCGGGCTCACGTCCACGTTCATCCACGTGCCCTCGCGCACGTCGATGGGCACCTGCGTGGTGGCCACGCCCGGCGGCGCGTCCACTCGCCATTCCTCCTTCTTCGCGTCCGGCTGCTCCGGCGTGGCGACGGGGGCCAGGGTGCCGCCGTCGCCCTCGCTCGCCCGGGCGGCTTCGCGCGCGGTGTCCTTGGGCGCGGGCGGCGGAGGCGGTTCCTGCGGAGGTGCCTCGCCCTGTCCGGGCGGTGCGGGAGCGGGCGCACCCGCGGGCCGGGGCAGGGGCTGCGCCGCCAGGAGCAGGCCGGGGACGAGCAGCGCGAAGCAGAGGGACGAGAGGGGTCGGTTCACCGGAAGTGTCCTCGGGGAAGACGCGGGGCGCGGCATCCTGCCAGGATGCGTGGGCTGTCAGGGCGCCCGTGAACTCGCGGGCAGGCAGGCCTGTTCCTGGGCGCGGCGTGCCGCGGTGCGTTCCCCCGGCGCGGTCCGAATCTGCTACTGCATCCGCCCTATGTCGGACTTCAGTCTTCCCGTGGACACGGAGGCGCGGCGCGAGAAGCTCGCCGTGCTGTTCACCGAGGCGGTGCCCCACAACCATGCGCTCGGGCTGAGGCTGGAAGCGGTGGGCGCCGCGGATGCGACGGTGGTGATGCCCTACGCGGACGTGCTCGTCGGCAACCCGGAGACGGGGGTGGTGGCGGGCGGCGCGGTGACGACGCTCATCGACGCGGCGAGCGGCACGGCGGTGATGGCGGCGCTGGACGCGTTCGCGGCCATCGTCACGCTGGACCTGCGAATCGACTACCTGCGCCCCGCGCGTCCGGGCCTGCCGCTGACCGCGCAGGCCGAGTGCTACAAGGTCACCCGCCTCGTCGCCTTCGTGCGCGCGCTGGTGCACCAGGGCGACCCGGCGATGCCGGTGGCCTCGTCGCAGGGCACCTTCATGCGGGTGGAGGACTGATGAGCACGCCTTCCCTTCCCCTCGCGGACCTGGTGCGCCTGGTGCGCCAGTCGCGCGAGTACCACCGCCTCACCGACGCCATCCCCTACACGCGCTTCATGGGCATTGGCGTGGAGAACCTGGCCGGCGAGATGCTCTGCCGCATGCGCTATGCGCCGCACCTCATTGGCAACAGCCTCCTGCCCGCGCTGCACGGCGGCACGCTGGGGGCGCTGCTGGAGTCGAGCGCCATCTTCGAGCTGCTGCTCCAGACGGACACGGAGCGCGTGCCCAAGGTCATCTCCACCACGGTGGACTTCCTGCGCTCGGGCAAGGCGCAGGACACCTTCGCGCGCGCGTTCATCACGCGGCAGGGACGGCGCGTGGCCAACGTACGCGTGGAGGCCTGGCAGGACGACCGCACGCGGCCCATCGCCAGCTCGCACGCGCTGTTCCTGCTGTCCGAGCCGTGAGGCTCCGGAGCTCGGGGAAGCTGGGGGAGCTCGGGGGACGCTAGCCGTCCACCACGATGCGGTACGTGCGGCGCTTGCCGCCGTTGCCCCAGACGATGAGGGTGGTCTTCCCCGCCGCCAGCGCGGAGATCTCCACCCCGTCCGTCCCGGTCGTCTTCACGTCCGCGATGGACGGGTCCCCCAGCGCCACGCGGCTCAGGCCCGGCACCGTCAGCACCCGCTTCGCGCCCTTCTTCAGGGTGAGCGTTTCGTCCGCGGCTGGCGCCTCCTCCTGGTCCGCGGTCCGAGCAGCGGGCTCCTTCGCCCCCGCGGGCATGGCGCCCAGCAGCAGGGTTCCCAAAGTCAGTGCCACGAAGCGTGAAGCCATGCGTGCGACCTCCAGTGTCTCCGGGGGAGCCCGAAGCTGTCCCAATGTCCCATGCGTGCGCATCCGACGTCTCCGGAGAGTCCCCGGAATACAGGGACTGGCGTTGTTACAGCGTGGTTCCCATTTCTACAGGGTTCCTGCCGGGTCATGAAGCAGACAGCGTGAACGGCCGCACGGTGAGCTGCCTTTGGGTCCGCCGGATGGAGGACAGGGATTCCGGTCCAGGGTCGCGGTGGGGGCGAGGCAGTGAACGCGAGCGCGCGTCACGGGAGCGCGGCACGTCGCCTGCTAGCTCACGGGAGCGACACCGACGCGGAGACCCCCATGAGCGAGCGCGAGTCGATGAAGCTGCGGGAGTTGAAGGAAGCCGCCCATGCGCTGTACCAGCGGGGGAGGTATGCGCAGTGCGTGGAAACGTACGCGCAGCTCGCGAAGCGGCTGCCGCGAGACGCGAATGTGCGCGTCCGGCTGGCGGAGGCCTGCCGCCGCGCGGGTCAGCGGGAGCAGGCCGTCGCCGCGTACCGTGAAGCCGCGCAGGTGCTGTTGTCACTGGGTTGCGAATCCCGCGCGAGGGGCGCGCTGAAGGCCGCGCTGGAGTTGGATCCGAGGGACCCGAAGCTGCAGATGGAGCTGGTGCAGCTGGGCCAGGGCGCGGTGACGCCGACGGAGCTGGAGGACGAGCAGCTCTACCGCTTCGACCGGCTGCCGCCGCCGACGCCGCCGCCCGGGCGGATGCGGAGCGTGCCGCCGCCTCCGCCGCCGAGCTTCGTGCTCAACGCCGCGCAGGAGCCGGCCGCGCCAGGCGGTCTGCCCGTGGCGCCGCCCATCGCGCCGCTGAACGCTCCGGGGGCGCGGAGCGCGGGGCAGGGACGGCAGGCGGTGCTGTCCCACGCGCGTCCTGTCGCGCCGGCGGTGACGCCCGTGAGGGATTCGGCGACGGAGACGATGTCGCGGTCGATGAAGGCGGCGGGTGCGCCGCGTCCGCCGGAAGCCGCGGCGCTTCCGAAGGTCATCGTGTCGATGGCCGCCTTCGCGGATCCGCCGGCCGCCAGCGCCTCGCAGGGCCCCGGAGGGAACACGCCTCCGGGCATCACGCCCATCACGGTGGGCAGGTCCGTGCCACAGAAGGTCCTGCCCGGAGTGCCGCTGAGCCTGCCCGCGCTGCCCCGGAACCCGCCGGTGGATGCGGCCATGTCGAAGCCCGCTTTGACGCCGGAGCGTCCCACCGTGAAGGTCCTCGCGCTGCTGAACCGCACGTCCGAAGCCCTGCCGACGCCGCCTCCTCCCGCGCCAATGGCACCGCCGCCGGCCGTGCTGCCCTACAAGCCGGAGATGCGCCGCCTGGCGCCCAACGTGGTGGCCCTGCGTGTGTCACCGCAGGCGCGCTGGGTCATCATCCGTTCGGAGAGCGAGCTCCAGGTGAGCCGTTCGGAGGAACTGCCCGGCTAGCCAGCAGCCGCGCACCGGGGCGGGGCGGTTCACTCTCCGTTCCGCGTGAACCCCACGAGCATGGATTGGCGCCTTCCGGCGTCGCCCCTCTCTGTTCGTCTGGCATTGCATGCTCAAATGCCTCTCACGGAGCGTCCCGGCTCCGGGAGGACTCCGCATGCGGCCCTGGTGGTTGATTCCGCTCCTGCTCGTGCTGCTGACCGGATGTAGCGGCGTCACGCGATCGGTGCGTCTGGAAACAGGCAGGGGTCCCCCTATCGTGGTGACACCGCGTCCCGGTGCCACGCCGGTGGAAGTGGACGCGGACAACTTCGAGGAAGCCGTCTCGGTGCTGGCCCGGGCCGTGCGTCCGTCCACGCGCCCCCAGGACGCGGCTCGGCGCCTGTGGCAGGTGGAGCCGCGCAGTGGTTCGTACCTTTTTGACCCGCGCAGCCATCGCATCACCCCGCTTGGTCCGGATGAGCACCTGGAAGGCGTCGCCTGCAGCGCGGACGTGGAGCTGACGCGAGCCTATCTGCGCTGGTGCGAGCGCACGGGCAGGTCTGGCGACTGCCTGCACCTGCTGATGGAGAGCCCCACGGTCAGCGGGTCCGGGCAAGGAGTGGCACCACATCGTCGAGCAGACTCCGGGCAACGTGCAGCGGTTCGGGCCCCAGGCCCTTCACAACACCGAGAACGTCATCCCGCTGGACAAGGCTCTGCACACCCGAGTCAGCGAGCTCTATTCCGCGATCCGGCGTAACCTCACGGGCACGGGCAGCCTGACCGTACGGAAATGGTTGATCACGCAGTCGTACGAGGCACAGCGCGACTTCGGACTGCGAGCGATCGAGAACGTGTCGAAGGGGCTTTGGTGATGAACCTGGAGAAGCTGGTCGAACAGGTCGCCCTGCACGTCGCCGCCCAGACCGATGCCATCTGGCAAGGCGACTCCAAGACCGGCAACAAGCACGCCAGGAAGTACGGGGCCGCGATCGATCAACTCCTGGCCCACGGCGATGCCGGACGGGATGCGCTCCTCGTGCTGCTCAAGCATGAGCGCATGGACGTCCGCGTGATGGCCGCCGCCCACCTGCTCCGCTACCGGACGGCTGAGGCCAGGGCGGTCCTGGAGGAAGCCGCCAGGGGCCAGGGACTCGTGCCCTTCGAAGCCTCTGAGGCCTTGAAGCGGTGGGAGGAAGGCACCTGGTCCCTGGACCCGGGATAGCCATCCCCACCACGAACCGTGGCGCCCTCCCCTGCCATGGGAAGGACGCCCGGATTCCACCCTGCTCAGGAACGGCCCTGGCCTACATGGACACGGACTTCGCCGGGTCGATGAGGCTCTGGAGCGGATTCGTGGCCTCCGCGGTCTCCTGCTCCACGTCCGGCTCGTAGGCGCGGACCTGCGCCTCGCAGTGGTTGCTCTTGCGATTCTGGTGGCAGTGCCGGATGCCGTACACGTGATGGCAGCCGCATGGATCCACGCGCTTCTTGGCGCACAGCGACGGATTGAACACCGGAGCCGCGGTCACCTCCACCGGCCCGGCCTGCAACGACATCGCCAGCACCATCCCCGTCAAAAACCCCATCGCCCACCCCCTTGATGCACGCTGGAGAAATGGGAATGCCGATCGGATGACGCAAGCCCCAGGCTTGTCTGAATGCCGATCCGTGCACTCCCGGCCGTTCCCTCCGTCCACCGCAGGAGGTTTCCAGCCCGGCGCAGGCCAGGCAGCCAGCCATTCGTCTGTCCGGAACCCGGCACCGTCAGGGATGATGGAGGGCTTCGTCCCTGCCGCGGGTTCACCCACCTGGGGGATTCACCATGAGCTGGAAGCAACACCTGGAAAAGGTCTCCGAGGGCCACTACGTCCTGCCGCGCACCAAGACCATGCGCGTGCACGCGGACCTGTTCCTCTCCGACAAGCTCCTCTGGGGGGAAGAGGGCAACCCGGAAGCCCCTGCCCTGGAAGACGCCGTCTTCGATCAGGTCGTCAACGCCGCCACCTTCCCCGGCGTCACCCGCGTCGCCGTCACGCCCGACTGTCACGTGGGCTATGGCGTCCCCATTGGCACCATCGTGGAGACGGACGGCACCCTGCTGCCCACCGCCGCCGGCTACGACATCGGCTGCGGCATGGTGCAGCTCCAGACCTCCCTCACCGTGGAGGACGTGGCCGACCCCGCGAAGCGCCGCCAGTGGATCAACGAGGTGACCGAACGCATCGCCGTGGGCGTGGGCGCCACCCGCGCGCGCAAGCAGCGCCGGCTCAGTGAACCCACCCTCAAGGAGGTCCTACGCCACGGCGCCAAGGCCCTGGGCCGCGCCCGCTCCGTCACCGAGCGCGACTTCATCCCCGTGGAGGACACCGGCGTGTCCATCCCCGAGCGCGCCTACGACAAGCGCGGGCAGCTGGGCAGCCTGGGCGGCGGCAACCACTTCACCGAGATGCAGGTGGACGAGCTGGGCCGCGTCTGGGTGATGCTCCACACCGGCAGCCGGGGCTTCGGCTGGAACATCGCCAAGCACTTCTTCGTCGCGGGGGCCGCGCAGCTGGGCCTCAAGAGCCGCAGCGAGGACTTCGTCTGGCTGGACGCGGACAGCCCCCTGGGCCGCAGCTACTGGAACCTGCACAACATGGCGGCCAACTTCGCCGTGGCCAACCGGCTGCTCATCGGCGAGGCCGTGTGCGGGGCGCTCGAGGACGTGTTCGGCGGCACCGCGAGCATCTACTACGAGATCAGCCACAACCTCATCCAGCGCGAGGGCGGCAAGTTCGTCGCGCGCAAGGGCGCCACGCGGGCCTTCCCCGCCGGCCACCCGGCCCTCAAGGGGACGACGTGGGAGGCCACCGGGCATCCCATCCTCATCCCCGGGTCCATGGAGACGGGCAGCGCCATCCTCTTCGCGGAACCGGGGGCGGAGAAGTCCATCTACTCGGTGAACCACGGCTCTGGACGCCGGCTGTCACGGGCCGCCGCGCGCCGGCAGCTCCAGCAGGAGGAGACGGACCGGCGCATGGCGGAGGCCGGCATCCTGCTCAACACCCGCACCACGCCGCTGGACGAGTCCGGGCCCTGCTACAAGAACCTGGACGACGTGCTGGAGACGGTGGAGCAGGCCGGACTCGCCCGGGTGGCCCACCGCCTCAAGCCGGTGGCCTGCATCAAGGGTGCGGACTGACGGGGTATCCCTGGAAGGGGGCTCGTGG
>NZ_RAWE01000530.1 GCF_003611695.1 Corallococcus carmarthensis
ACGCGCGCAGGTGCTTCAAGCGCCGCAGGGACTGCGCGTGCACGCGCACCTGGCTGCGACTGGCATGGGCGCGCAAACGCACGCTGTCGATGCCCAGCTCCTGCGTGCGCACCAGGCCCTCCTCCACGGCCCAGCGCACCGTCTGCTCCAGGGCCGCTAGGAAGAGGGCGGCATTCTGGGCGCGAAAGCGGTTGAGGACCGCCACGCTGATGCAATGGCCTCCA
>NZ_RAWE01000053.1 GCF_003611695.1 Corallococcus carmarthensis
CCGCAGCCCCCCCAGGGCGGCGCCACCCACGACCAGTGGCAGGGCGCGCGCCTGTTGTGGAGCGGCCTGGTGTGCCTGCTCATCATCGGCGGAGCCGTCGCCATCGAGCGATGCGGCTGAGCCCGCCCTAACTTCCTGTGGATCCGGCCCCGCGCGGTGCGGGCGGGGCCGGGCATCGCGACCCCATCACCTCCAGAGGCGCCCCCCATGCACGACGCCCACGCGTTCCTCCAAGCCCTCGCCACCGTCCTCTGTGTCGCGGCGGTCACCACGGTCCTCTTCCAACGCCTGCGCCAGCCAGTGGTGCTGGGCTACATCCTCGCGGGCTTCATCATCGGGCCGCACGTGCCCATCCCGCTGGTGGCGGACGCGGGCATCGTGCACACGCTGTCGGAGCTGGGCGTCATCCTGCTGATGTTCTCCCTGGGGCTGGAGTTCAGCCTGCGCCGGCTCTTCCAGGTGGGGCCCACGGCGGGGCTCACCGCCGTCATCCAGTGCAGCGTGATGGTGTGGCTGGGCTTCATCACCGGCCGCGCCTTCGGCTGGACGATGCTGGAGAGCCTGTTCACCGGCTGCTGCATCGCCATCTCCAGCACCACCATCATCGCCAAGGCGTTCGACGAGCAGAACATCCGGGGCGCGCTGCGCAGCATCGTGGTGGGCATCCTCATCGTGGAGGACCTCATCGCCATCCTGCTGATGGCCATGCTCACCGCGGTGTCCACGGGCTCCGGCCTGTCCGCCGGGGACCTGGCGATCACCGTGGGCAAGCTGGCCGCGTTCCTCGTGGGGCTCGTCGCCATTGGCCTGTTCGTCGTGCCCCGGGTGATGCGCTCCATCACGAAGCTCCAGCGGCCGGAGACGACGCTCGTCAGCAGCGTGGGCATCTGCTTCGCCATCGCGCTGCTGGCGCAGTCGTTCGGCTACTCGGTGGCGCTGGGCGCGTTCCTCGCGGGCTCGCTGGTGGCGGAGTCTGGCGAAGGCAAGGAGATTGAACACCTGGTGCAGCCGGTGCGCGACCTGTTCGGCGCGGTGTTCTTCGTGTCGGTGGGCATGCTGATCGACCCGGCGCTCATCCGCGAGCACTGGGCGGCCATCGCGGTGCTCACCGGCGTGGTCATCGTGGGGAAGATCCTCAGCGTGTCGCTGGGCGCGTTCTTCACCGGCAACGGCACGCGCACGTCCGTGCAGGCGGGCCTGAGCCTGTCCCAGATTGGTGAGTTCTCCTTCATCATCGCGGGCCTGGGCCTGACCCTGAAGGCCACGGGCGCGTTCCTCTACCCGGTGGCGGTGGCCGTGTCCGCCATCACCACGCTGACGACGCCGTGGCTCATCCGCGCGTCCGGCCCCATCGCCAACTGGGTGGACCGCAAGCTGCCGGCGCCGTTGCAGACGTTCGCGTCGCTGTACGGCAGCTGGGTGGAGAACCTGCGCACGTCGCCGCGCCAGAAGACGGTGGGCGCGCGCGTGCGGCGCATGGCGCTGCTGATGCTGCTGGACGCGGCGTTCGTCACCATCATCGTCATCGGCACGTCCGTGCTGCTGCCCCGCGTGACGGTGTTCATCGAGGAGCGCATGGGCTGGGGTGAGGCGCTGACGCCCACGGTCGTCATTGGCCTGGCCGTGGCGCTGGCCCTGCCCTTCTGCGTGGGCATCGTCCGGATGGGGCGCAGGCTGGGCGTCGTCCTGGCGGAGGGCGCGCTCCCGGCGGCCGCGAACGGCAAGGTGGACCTGGCGGCGGCGCCGCGCCGGATGCTGGTGGTGGCGCTCCAGCTGGCCAGCGTCTTCATGGTGAGCGTGCCGGTGGTGGCCATCACCCAGCCGTTCCTCCCCGGCGTGCCGGGCGCGGTGCTGCTGCTGGTGTCCCTGGCGGTGATGGGCTTCGCGTTCTGGAAGAGCGCCACGCACCTACAGGGGCACATGCGCGCGGGTGCGCAGGTCATCGTGGAGGCACTCGCGGCGCAGTCCCACGCGAAGGGGGAAGAGGACGAGCCGGCCAAGGACGTGCTGCACGGCGTGCGTCAATTGCTGCCCGGCATTGGCGAGCCGGAGTCGGTGGCGCTCGGCGAGTCCAGCGCGGCGGTGGGCCGCACGCTGGCGGAGCTCAACCTGCGCGGCATGACGGGGGCCACGGTGCTGGCCATCCGCCGGGGCGAAGCGGGTGTGCTGGTGCCCACCGCGCAGGAGGTGCTGCGCGCGGGCGACATCCTGGCGCTCGCGGGGACGCACGAGGCCATTGACGCCGCGAAGGGCGTGCTCGGCTGAAGCGGGGCACCGGATGCAATGGGGGATGCGGCCGGCCGTAGGAAGGGCATGCCGCTCCCCTTCCGCGTCCCGGAGGTCTCCGCCATGCGCCGCCCCTTCCTGCCCACGCTGCTCCTCGCCTGCTCAGTGGCCGTGCCTGCCCTGGCGGCGGAACCCGCGAAGACGCCGTCGAAAGCGCCCGCCAAGACCATCTGCGTCAACGTCAAGGACGGGAGCAAGGCGGTCCAGGGCACGAACCTGGTCATCGAGCCCGGGGAGAAGATCCACGACGCGGTCGCGGTGGATGGCGACGTCATCGTGAAGAAGGGCGCGGTGGTGGACAACGACGTGGCCGCCGTCCGTGGCCGCGTCATCCTGGAGCCCGGCGCGCGGGTGAAGGGCGACGTGGTGTCCATCGGCGGTGAGGTGCGGGTGCCCGCGGGCGCCCACGTCGACGGGAACGCGACGGCGCTGGGCGGCAAGCTCCGCCTGGACAAGAAGGAGGACGTGGGCGGCGAGCGGGTCGACTTCTCCCTGGTGTTCAACGGCGATGACCTGGTGAAGGAGTTCATCGGCAAGGCGCTCGACGAGGATGCCGGGAAGTGCCACATCCTCGATGACGACGATGACGATGAGGACGGCGACGACAAGGACGTCTGAGGCGTCCGTCGTCGCGTCACGCGGCTCCCGTCACTTCCATTCTGGCGGGGGCCTGCGCGTGGCCCGACGGCGCGAACGGGGCGGCGGGTGCAGCTCGTCTCCCCGGAGGACGCGCACCCGGAGGAAGCGCTGGAGCTGATCCAGGGCCAGGTCGTGGTCCTTGTCGCTCTCCGCGCAGCAGCAGTCGCTGAGCACGGTGATCTTGTACTCGTGCATGTGCGCGTCGTGGGCGCTGAAGAAGACGCACAGGTTGGTGGCGATGCCCGCGAGCAGCAGCTTCTTCGTGCCCAGGTGCTCCAGCAGCGGCACCAGCGACGTGGCGAAGAAGGCCGAGTGCTTGGGCTTGAGGATG
Organism: Corallococcus carmarthensis; assembly: GCF_003611695.1. GTDB lineage: Bacteria > Myxococcota > Myxococcia > Myxococcales > Myxococcaceae > Corallococcus > Corallococcus carmarthensis. The sequence continues at coordinate 3,257 of NZ_RAWE01000053.1, forward strand.
AAGTAGTCGTCCGGCTGGGGCCTGAGCGCGCGGGCGACCCGCTGGCCCCGGCTGTTCTTCCGGGTGCAGTGTTTGTAGACGTCCGTGAAGCTGCTGCGCCACAGGTCGAAGTTGTCGTTGACGTAGATGACCGGGACGCCCGCCTTGCGCATCCTCTGGGCGAAGGGGCCCAGGCGCTCCACCATGCGCAGCGCCCAGGGCAGGACGTTCTCCCCGCCGGGGAACTCCAGGTCGTTGATGACGTCGATGATGAGCAGCGCGGTGTCATGCCGCCGCGCATGCGGTGCGCGCGTCTGCTTCCGGACTGCCTGGCGCGGCTTCGCCACGTCCACCTCCCCTTGGGTGAACGCTAAGCATCCCCGCGGCGGGAGGCGGAAGGCGGCGCGCGGGGATGTTCGCTGGACGCCAGCCACCATCGCCCAGGCAGGGGCGAGCCTGGCCGGGACGTGTCATTTCCGGGCGCGGCGGGGCTTCCAGAGGAGCCCCGCGAGCAGCCACCAGCCCAGGACGCCTGGGAGCGCGGTGGCGCCAGCACTGCACCCGCCGGATTCATTCTCCATGGGATCCGGCATCGTGCTGCCGTCGTGCACGGTGCCCGCGTCCAGTCCGGTGCCCGCGTCCGAGTCGTCCCCTGCGTCCACCAGGGTTCCCGCGTCGTCGAGCGTTCCCGCATCCTCGGCCATCCCCGCGTCCACCGGGGCCCCTGCATCCTCGGCGGTTCCGGCATCCACCTCGCTCCCGGCGTCCCCAGCCATGCCTCCGTCACTGCCGGGTTCCTCCGGCACCTCGTCCTCCTCCGTGTGGGCCTGGACCGTCGCCGCCGGGAAGGCCTGCGTCGGAGTGAACGTGAAGGAAGCGTGCTCGATCTCCGCATCCGCGTCCTGCGCCGCGCCCAGCGTCACGAACTGGGGAACGCTCCAGTTGTCGGTCGTGAAGCGAAGCGAGGCGCCCTCCACCACGGTCAGGTCTCCATTGCCGCCGTGCGCCTCCACCTTGACCCAGACGTCCACGGTGGGCGGCATGGCCAGGGAGACCAGGACCGTCTTCGTCTCTCCCTCGGGGATGGACAGCTCAAGGGGAGACACGACCACGGCCTGCTCGACCGGCACCGGGACGACCCGCAGGATGTAACCGTAATGGCTCAGGATATACAACGCACCGTCCGGCCCCTCCGTCACGTCGACGAAGCCCCCCCCCGCCTCATGGTTCACGATGAGGTCCTCCGTGGCCACGGAGCCATCCGCCGCGAACCTGATTCGATGAAGCATCCCGCGGAAGTCGGTGAAGAGGTAGTTGCCCAGGTAGCTCGCCGGGAAACGGGGCCCCTCGTAGAACATGCCTCCCATGGAGAACTCCCCCTGCGGCCGTCGCGTGAGCTGGCCGCCGCCACTCACCGCATCGGGTTCCGGTTGATCCACGGTGAACGACGTCGAGGACGGATGTCCCGTGACGTAGAAGTCCCCGTTGAAGCTGGGGTCCTCCACGTCGGTGATCGTGAGCCGTGTCCCCTTTCGGTAGGAATAGGACTCCAGGTAGTCGTCCATCATCGTGAAGGTCGCGACGCCGTTCTGCCGAACCGCCCCTGTCGGCGTAAACCAATACTCGTCAAAGACACCTGGCAGATACGCATACACCGGTGAGAGATATCCCGCTGGCTGGTTGTTGTAGTACTGACCCCAGCCTGCATGATCGCCCGGACTGACGCTGAAGATTTGAAGGCCCGGAGGGCTTGAGGCATTGGCCCACAGGCGCCCGGTTCCAGGCTGGAAGACCAGTCCGTAGAGATTGCAGAAGCCCCGCGACCAGGCGCTGTCCACGTTCGGCCCCGCCCCATCGTGGAAGGGGTTGTCGGTGGGCACGGAGCCATCCGGACGCACGCGGTGGATCTTGCCTTGCGGCCCCGTCAAGTCGTCCGCGGAACGCTCGGCGTTGAGGCTCCCCACCCCGAAGTACAGCATGCCATCAGGACCGAAGGTGAGCCCACCTCCGTCGTAGTCGAGCCTCCCCGCCTGGATCCCATCCACGAGGATGGTGCGGTCCACGCCCACGCCACCAACGTCGGTATACCGGAAGATCTGCAACCTGTAGCCCGGCATCGCCGCGAAGAAGTAGACGTAATGGTTGTTCGCGAAGCCGGGATCGAGGGCCATGCCCAACAGGCCTTCCTGGTAGGCTTGGTTGAACGACTCGGAAATGAATGGGGTGGGTTGCACCGCCCCGTTCACCACAACCAGGACTTTTCCAGACATCGTCGAGATGAACAGGCGGCCAGAGCCGTCCGGCACCCACGCCATCCGGGTGCCAGCCTCGATTTGCGAGGAATAAAGCCACTCCGTGGCCTCGAGGTCAGGAGCAGACTCACCCGCGTGGGCAGGAAGGGTTGTCAGCAAGGCGAGGGCAAGCCAGGGGGCCATTGGGCGCATGACTGGCAATCTAGCGCCAATTCCTATCGGACTGTCATTACTTCCAGGGTCCGGGCTTCACGCCCCAGATGCCCACCTTGCCGTCATCCATGCCCCAGCACACGAAGCGTCCGTCGGGAGAGAAGTTCGCGGTGCTGCCCTGCTGATCATCCAGATCGGAATAGGCGAAGAGCTGATAGCCCTCGTGGACGTCGACGACCATGAACGCGCTCGTGTCGGGGCTGACCGCCAGCAGGGAGCCGTCCCGGTTGAACTCCAGATGAAGGGCGACCGTTGCGGGGGCCTTCAGGACTCGTGCGGTGTCCAGGGTGGGCAGGGTCAGGAACAACAGTTCTCCGGCGGAGTTCGCGGCGACCAGGTGCGCGCCTGACGGCGTGAACGCCACGGACCAGGTCCGGCGTGCGTCGAGGGTCCGGGTCGAGATGCGCCTGCCGGTCCGCGCGTCCCAGAGGCGCAGGGCGGCGCGTGTGTCGGAGTCCTGCTGTTCCTCGGCCGCCCCCGCGGCGGCGAACGCGCCATCGGGTGAAAGCGCGCAGCCGTGGAACTGCCAGGGGTCTTCCTTCCTCCAGACGAGCCAGCGCCGCTCCAGGTCCCAGAGCATCACCCGGCCCACGCTCGCCATGAGGAGCAGGCGCGTCCCGTCCGCGGATAGAGCTGCATGGGAGACGGAGCCGCCCGTCTCCACGGAGGACAGCAACTGGCCGTCAGCGACGGACCAGGTCTGGAGGGTGCCGCGCACCGTCACGGACAGCAGGCGCTGGGAATCCGGCAGGAACCACGCGGCCACGCAGCCGGTGACCGCGTGCGCGGCCAGCGGTTCCGATCCTTCCGCCTGCAGGTCCCACCAGCGCAAGGGCATCCCGCCCTGCTTCTGGACCGACAACAGGTAGCGCGACGACGCATCCCACCCCAGCCACTGCCACCGCGAGTACGGCGACAGCTCCGCCTGCCCCAGCGTCCGCAGCAGGGACACGTGCCGGGCGGTGTCAGGCGTCAGCATCAAGGCGCGGCTCCAAGCGGGTTCAGCGGCGATCTGGGACTGATACCACTTGTCGTCTCCTTTGGCGCTTGCCTTCATGAAGCAGGACGGCGCGTGCAGGGGCTGAGCACGGCGCATCCAGGAGCCACGCCTTGCCCTACCGTTCCCGACGGCTGTTGACGACTCTCATTGGCACGCTCCTCTTGTGGAGCCTTCCCCTTCCGTCATGGGGCCTGGAGCCCTCCGCGGAGAAGCCCGCACGCATCGCCCTGCGTGCCGCGAGGCTCTTCGATGGGAAGAGTGACAAGGTCCTGCCGGATGCGGTCGTGCTCATCGAAGGCTCGAGCATCCAGGCCGTGGGCACGGGCCTCGCCATCCCCCCGGGGACGCGGGTCTTGGACCTGGGCGACGTCACCCTGCTTCCCGGGCTCATTGACGCTCACTCGCACCTGCTGCTGGATGTCGACCCGGAGCTCGGAGGCGACAGCATGCTCACCACCATCGGCCAGAGCAGCACCGCCGAGCGCGCGCTCCTGGGAGCGAAGCTGGGCCGTGAGATGCTCGAGGCGGGTGTCACGACGGTGCGCGACGTTGGCAACTCCGGGCTCAACGGGGACGTGGCGCTGCGCAACGCCATCCAACGCGGATGGGTGCAGGGCCCGCGCATCTCCGCCTGCACCCGCGCACTCGCACCTCACGGCGGGCAGTTCACCACGCTTCAACCTCCGGCTCAGGCCCTCATCGAACAGGAGTACGTCACCATCTCCGGCGTGGAGGAGGCCCGGCGCGCCGTGCGGCAGGCCATTTACGACGGTGCGGATTGCATCAAGGTCATCGTCGACAATGGACACAACCTCCTCTCGCTGGAGGAGCTGAAGGTCATTGTCGAGGAGGCCCACCGGAAGAAGCGGCCGGTGGCGGCGCACACCACACTCGACGAGAGCATTCGCGCCGCGGTCCAGGCAGGCGTCGACTCCATCGAGCACGGCTACTCCCTCCCCGATGACGTGGTGGCGCCCATGGTCCGCAAGCGCATCTTCCTGGTGCCCACCGATAGCTGGGTGGAGGTATGCGACTCCTTCGATGCCAAGGCGGGCAACGCGGAACGCCAGCGCCAGATGAAGGAGCGCTGCAGGAGGAACATCACCCGGGCCAATGACCGCCTCCGCCGCGCGGCGGCCGCTGGCATTCGGGTTGCCGCCGGCTCGGACATGTACATCGTGATGCCAGGGCTGACGCGAGGGCAGGCCAGCGTGAAGGGGTTCGTCGCCTATGCCGCTGCGGGCCTCAAGCCCGTGGACATCCTGCGCGCAGCGACAATGAACGCGGCGGAGCTGCTGCGAATGCAGGACCGGATTGGCTCGCTCGAGCCGAACAAGCTCGCGGACCTGCTCGCGGTGGAGGGCGACCCGCTGAAGGACATCCACGCGCTGGAGCAGGTGCGGTTCGTGATGAAGGACGGACAGGTGGTCCTGGACGCCCCGGCCCAGAAGAAGCGGGTGGAGGAATCGACACGATAGAGGGGACTTCGGCCTGGGTGGGCTCCTGGAGCGCCCTCGAGGAGGTGCCTCGGGGGCCCACTCTAGACCGTTGGTACAATGGAGGGCCGTACGGACCCGCTTCGCACGCTGCGTCAAGGTGGGCCACGCGCAGGGGGGCTTGAGCCGGACCGAACCGGCGACCTAAGACGCGGCCTGCCCGACCCGGGATCCCTTTCCTAGGAACACCATGTTCAAGAAGATTGCCATTGGCGTCGTCGCCGCGCTCGTGCTGCTCGCCGGCTTCATCACCACCCGCCCCGATACCTACACCGTCACGCGCACCACCACCGTGGCGGGCACGCCCGACATCGCGTTCGGCCTGGTCAATGACTTCCACCAGTGGAACCAGTGGTCCCCTTGGGACAGCCTCGACCCGAACATGAAGCGGACCTTTGGCGGCGCGGAGTCGGGCGTTGGCGCCACCTATGGGTGGACGGGCAACAACGACGTGGGTGAGGGACGCATGACCATCGAGGAGGCCACCGCCAACGCGTCCGTCCGCATCAAGCTGGAGTTCATCAAGCCCTTCGCCGACACCAGCATCACCACCTTCACGTTCATGCCCGCCGCGGACGGCACCACCGTCAACTGGACCATGGCCGGTAACCACAACTTCATGAGCAAGGCGATGTGCCTCGTCATGGACATGGACCAGATGATCGGCAAGGACTTCGAGAAGGGCCTCGCGAGCATGAAGACCGCCGCCCAGGCCGAAGCCACGAAGCGCGCGGAGGCCGAAGCCGCCCGCAAGGTCGCCGAGGCCAAGGCCGCCGAGGAAGCCGCTGCCGCCGCCGCTGCTGCTGCCGCCGCTGCTGCTGCCGCCGCTGCTCCCGCCGTCGCCTCCCCCACCCCGTAGTTCACGACCGCCACCTCGCGGCTCCCGGCCCCTCGCGCCTTCCTGGTTCGAGGGGCCTTCTTGTTCGCGGTGCCGCGATCACAACCGCCAGGCTTGAGGCGCGGGCTCCCGCACCAGTCCGGGGCTTCTGCGATTGACCAACCGGCTGCGGGGATCCACCGCGACCTGCTGTACCTTCCACGGCAACCCCTCCACCATGAGCCCCACCGTCGCGGACTCCGGCTCCAGGCCGTATGAGACCGTGACCCGCCGCCGCTGTTCCGGCGCCTCGCCCTGAAGCTCCAGCTCCACCTCGCAGGGATACGCCTTCCCGGTCTGCGTCCGCTGCGTCACGGTCAGCGTCAGCGCATCCGACTGGCTCCACTCGACCTGGAAGTAAGGCCAGTCCGGCTCCCCTTCCCCGTCCACCCAGGTATCGAAGTAGCGCTGGAGGTCCCTTCCCGAGGCGGCTTCAAGCGCCGTGCGCAGGTCCTCGATACTCCGGACGCCCGGCTCCGCCAGGAACGCCTGGAGCCCCGCGAGCACCTGGGCCCGTCCCAGCAGGGACTCCAGTTGCACGAGGAGGATCATCGGACCCGTGCCGTAGATGTCATTGACGAAGGTGAGAAAGGGCGGCGCGGGGCTGTCTCGAGGACGCAGGTAATAGGAAGCCGTCCGCGCCAGCCGGTCCCAGTACGCCAGCGTCCAGGTGGCCTCTTCGCTCCGGTGCTCGTCTTCAAAGACATACGTGAGGTACTCCGCCACCGCTTCCTTCCACGGGAAGTCCCCCGCGCTCGCCAGGGTCGTCCGGTCGCCGGCCCACTGATGCACGATCTCGTGCATCAACGTGTGCAACGTCATGTTGGCGTAGGACCTGGGAAGCAATGGCAGGTTGTCGCGCAGGATGATGTTGGCGGGATGCTCCATTCCCAGCCACTCCGTGGGCCCGCTGGCGACACGCAGCTCGGGGCCATAGGGCAGTGGCCCGAAGCGGGCCGTCATCCACGCCAGGAAGTCCGCCACCGCGGCCGCGTCGATCGCCGGGCCCAGCAGGCCCCCCTGTGGCGCATACAGCTCCACGCGCCCCACGTCCGAATCCACCAGCCGCGTGCGCGTCCACGCCGGATGCGACGCGACCATGAAGGCCGAGTACGTGGGGGCTCGCGTGCCCAGCAGCTCACAACGCGTGTGCGTGTCATCCCGTCGCGACAGGCTCCCCGGGCACAGCACCACCTCGCCCGGCGCGTGCGTGATGTCGAAGGTGAAGTGCGCCAGCCTTCCGGGCGCAGGGTCACAGGGGCCGAAGAGGTCGCAGGACTCCACCCAGCCCAGCAGATACGTGAAGGGACGGCCCTGCGCATCCGGCCGGCGCGACAACCCCACCTGCGTGTACGGGGTCGTGGCCTCCGGGATGACCAACCGGCTGTCCACCCACAACGGCCCGTCCGGCGGCGTCGTGCCACAGACCTCCACGCGCCCGTCCGCCACGCGCAGTCCTCCGGGAGGAGCCCCGCCCCACCGCACGTCCGTCACCTCCTCACGAGCCGGAAGGAACAGGCATCCCCGCGCGCCCGCTTCCACGCCCAACCACAACCGTGACGCCGCCTCCCGCGTCGTCAGGTCGAAAGCGAAGTCATAGCGGTCCACCGTGTACGCCAACAGGGGCCCACCCGCGTCCGGCGATTCCGGCGGTCCCAGGGGCGGCTCCCCGGACTCGCAGCCCGTCATGCCCAGGACGAACCACAGCGGCGCGAAGCGTCTGAGCAGAGATGAGAGCACGGCCCGGATACGGCCCCAGACGCCCTCTTGGGTCGCCCCGCCAAAGAAAGAGGGGCGGCCAACGCTCCGGCCGCCCTCCCCTCACCTCAAGCCTTCACGCCTACTTCGTGAAGGTGATGGGTCCCGACGACAGCGTGGTGTTGTTCGCGCCGTCCACCGCGCGGACGCGCCACGTGTGCGAGCCCGTGGACAGACCGTTCAGCGCCGTCTGCTCCGTGCCCACGCCGTACACCTCGAACTCCCACAGCGAGTAGCCGTACGCCGTCGCGCGCTGCACGCCGCGCATGCGCACGTAGCGGCCCACGCCAGCCACGGTCCAGTCGTCGATGCCGCCGTCGCCGGTGTCCACCGTCTTCAGCGCCACCCAGTTGGTGGAGCCGTCCAGCGACGCCTCCAGCACGTAGCGGCGGCCGTATGCGGCCTCCCAGTTCAGCACGATGCGCTTGAGGGAGTAGATGGCCCCCAGGTCCACCGTGATGGAATCGGTGTCGCCCGTCGTCGCGGTGCCCACGCTGGACCACCGCGTCGTCAGGCTGCCGTCCACCGCGTCGTTCGCGCTGCCGAACTCCACGGACGAGGCGTAGGCGTTCTTGCCCCGCGCCAGGTTCGTGCCCGCCGCCACTGGCGTGCTGCGCAGGATGGAGGGGCTGCGGTCCGTGCCGTCCACGATGAGGACGTACTCCGCCACGCCCGCGCCCACGTCCGTCGTCTGCTCCCAGATGAAGCGCGTGGACGTGCCCGGCACCGCCTGCCCGGCGGACGGCGACAACGCCGCGAAGGCCGCCGGCGGCGTCGTGTCGTTCAGCGTGAAGGTGAACGTCGCGGACTGCGTGACGCCGTTCGCCCAGTTGAACGCCTTCACGAACCAGGTGTGCACCCCGTTCGCCAGCTTCAGCCCGTCCAGCGGCGCCGACGGCGTCTTGGTGATGGCGACCGGCATCGCGCCACCGTCCAGATACACCTCGTAGCGCTGGATGCCCGTCTGCGCATCGCTGCTCGCGGTCCAGGTGAACGCCGGACGCGTGCCGGTGATCACCAGGTTGTTCGCCGGCGTCTGCAGGGTGAACGCCGCGGGCGGCGTCGCATCCGTCAGGCCGAAGCCCTGGATGCCGGAGCCGTACTGGTACAGCGGGTTGCCGTACGTGGGCGGCACAGGCTGGCCCGCCGCGATCTTCTGGCGGATGGCCGTGCGCTCCGCGTCCGTCGCGCCCAGGTCGTACGGCAGGTCCCACTTCTCCAGCTGGTTGTTCTCCACGTCCGTACCGATCTGGCTCATGGAGCGAGGCAGCTGCCACGGCGTCTTGCCGCGCGGCAGCACGTCACCGAACAGCACGTCCGCCACCGCGTAGCCGCCCATGTCGCCGGGGCGGTACGCCAGCATCAGCGCGCTGGAGATGGGGACCACGTTCGTCAGCACGTAGGGCCGGGGGCTGATCAACACCACCGTCGTGGGGATGCCCCGCGACTTGAAGCTGTTGATGACGCCGAACTGATCGCCCCACTTCGCGTCGTGGGCCGGACCAATCGGGTCACCCGGCAGGTACGGCTTCTCCTTGTCCCACTCCGTGCCATGCGTGAAGTAGCTCTCGCCCACCACCACGATGGCCGCGTCCGGCGTCACGCCCGCGGGGGCGTTGTCCTTGTAGACCGTGAGCCCCGCGGCCTCCGCGCGCGCCTTCACCGCCGCGTAGATGGTCGGGTCGCCGAACTCGTAGCCGTGGAAGTCCGAACGCCAGGTCACCATGCAGGACATGTCGTCCGCGCGGGGGCCCGCGATGACCAGCTTGCCGCCCGCCGGCAGGCGGATGGGCAGCGCGCCGTCATTCTTGAGCAGCGTCATGGCCTCCTGGGAGGCGCGGCGCACCGCCGCCTTGCTGTCCGCGGTGTGCCACTGGGACGTGCCCGCCGGGCCCTGCTTGTACGGGTCCTCGAAGATGCCCAGGCGGAACTTCAGGTCCAGGATGCGGCGCACGGAGTCGTTGATACGCGCGAGCGGAACCTCGCTCTCGAAGTTGGCCATCGCGGACGGCGTCGCGCCGCCCATCACGTCCGAGCCCGCCGTGGCGGACCGCACCCACGAACCCGACGGCAGCCAGTCCGAGCAGATGACGCCGTCGTACTTCAGCTGGTTGCGCAGGTAGTTGAGGATGCCCGGGTTGTCACCCGCGCCGTAGCCCTCCGGCCCCAGCAGCCAGCTGCCCGCGTAGCCCGGCATGATGCCGCTGGTGCCCGCCTCGATGGCCGCGTGCCACGGACGCATGTGGTAGTGGATGGTGGTGCCGTCGTAGGTGATGCCCGCCTCACCGCCGGCGCCCTGGCCCGGCCAGTGCTTCGTCGTCACCCAGATGGAGGACGGGTTGACTTCCGGACCGCCCTGGAGGCCCGCGACGAGCGCGCGGGTGATGCCCGCCGCCAGGTCCGCGTCCTCGCCGTTGCCTTCCTGGATGCGCGGATAGAGGACCTTGGTGTTCACCTCCGCCAGCGGCGACAGCGTGCCGCGGCTGCCAATGGCCAGCTGTTCGCGGCGCTGGATGTCACCCATCTCATAGATGGTGTCCAGGTCGCGCGTGGCGGCCAGCGCCGGCTGCGTGGGCCAGCTCGTCTTGTAGCCGTGGATGGAGTCACCCGCGTCGATGTGCGGGATGCCCAGCCGCGTGGCCGCGGACGCCTTCTGGAACATGGGGATGTCCGTGGGCGACAGGGGCCCCATCTGGAAGCCGGCCTCCGGATAGATCTTGGCGTCGTAGAACATCTGGAGCGCCTTCTCGTGCAGCGTCATGCGGCCCAAGAGGTCGTTCACGCGCACGGAGATGGGGTTGTGCCAGTCCTCGTACGGCTCAATCGTCCCGTTCTTGTTCAGGTCGCGCGAACCGTTGACGATGTTCACGCCGTCCGCCTGCGTCTCCACCACCGGCAGGTACACGCTGAAGTTGCCGATGTCCGAGCGCGACGTGGTGCCACCCGACAGCGTGGCCACGACGTACCACTTGTACGTCCAGCGGTCCGGCAGGTCCTCCGTGAAGGTGAAGGACGTGCCCGTCTGCGACGCCACCTGCGTGTAGCGATCCAGCAGGTTGCCCGCCGCCATCCAGTCGTAGTCGTTGCGGCTGAGGTTGACGTAGAGCTTGTAGTTCGTCGCGCCCGTCACGGTGGCCCACGACAGCGTGGGACGGCGGGTCGCGGTGATCATCGCGTTGTTGGCCGGCGCGGACAGCCGGAACGCTCCGGCCACCGGCAGCGGCGCGGGCGCCACGTACGGGTCCGGGATGATGGTGGGGTCGCGCGGATCCTGCGGGTTGCCACCACCGGTGGAATAGATCTCCACGTTCCAGTCAGCGCCCTGCACCGCCAGCGCCGTGACGGACTGGGCGCGCTGCTGCACGCCGTTGTAGTCCACCACCGCCAGGCGGATGTCCGTGTTGGGCGCCGTGGGGGAGAACTGGTTCTTCGACAGCGTCACCGTCGTGTTGGGCGGGAACGTGAGCTGGTAGGTGAACGGCCCGGGCGGGTTGCGCACGGACGGCGTGGTGTTGCCCTCCTCCGGCACCGGCGTCACCGACAGCGGCGCGGGCGACACGTTGATCTTCGCGTACGCCAGCTCCGGGAAGTTCAGCTTGATGGTCTGGTTCGTGGTCTGCGTGGGCGGCGGCGTGGTGCCACCGTTCTGGTAGACCTCGAAGGACCACAGCGAGTAACCGTAGGCCACCGTGCCGCGCTCCGTGCCGTGCATGCGGATGTAGCGGTACGTGCCGGAGACGGGAATCTCGCGGCGGCCCACGGCGCCGTTGGTCACCGTGTTGAGCGTGGTCCACGTGGTGTCGTTGTTGGAGCCGTCGATGGTGTACGTCTTCGCGTACGCCCCTTCCCACTCCAGCACCACCTTGCCCACCACCTGGGAGGACCCCAGGTCCACGCGGATCCACTGCGGATCCACGCCCTGCACGGAGGCCCAGCGCGTGTTGATGTCGCCATCGAACGCCAGGTCCGCCCGCAGGCCCACGTAGTCCGCCTCCACGCTGGACGCGGTGGCCGGCTTGTTCTTCGCCAGGTCCGTGTTGGAGGGAGGCGGCGTGCCGCCCGTCTCATAGACGGCGAACTCCCACAGGGAGTAGCCATACGCGGGCAGCGCGCGCGTGACGCCCTGCATGCGGACGTAGCGGCCCGTGGTGCCGGCCGGCAGGGACAGGTCGTCCACCGCGCCGTCGCCGTTGGTCACCGTCAGCGCGTCGGTGAAGGTCGTGTTGTTGGTGGAGACCTGGATCTTGTAGGCCGTGGCGTACGCCGGCTCCCAGGTGAGCACCACGCGCGAAATCGTGCGCGTCTGGCCCAGGTCCACGGTGATCCATTCATTCGCCGTGAAGGCGCTGGCCCAGCGGGTGCCACCATCGCCATCCACCGCGTACTGGCCCAGGAATGGAACTTCGGCGGACGAGGTATAGGTGGTCTTGTTCAGCGCGACGTTCGTCTGCGCCCGGGCCTCGGAAGCGCCCAGGAGGGACACCACCATGAGCACCGCGGCGAAGGCCTGTAATAACCAGACACGCGGTGCTTCACGCAGACATGGGCTTACGCCCCTGCTTGACAATTGTGGCAAGGATTCAGACATTGGGGGACGACTCCTTGAGTAGGAACACCGAGGCACCTGCGTTCGCACGCACCGCCAGGACGCGCGGCGGACGCAAGGGACTTCCCTGCTGGGGGACTGCCTCCCGGTCCTGAAGACACCGCACGCGGGGGCGTGACGGGGCTTCAGGACAAGGCTCGGGCGTTCCGGCTGTCACACGGCGACAGCCGGCCCACCCTCCCTGGCACTGCGTTCCTGCCTAGTTCGCGGTGAAGTACAGGTTGTCGAGCAGGAGTGACTGACCGGTCGTTCCACCCTCGGCCGCGAAGGTGAACGGTGAAGAGACATCGTTGAGCTTCAGGCCCGCGGCGACGTAGTCCGCGACGGGGATGGCCAGGTGGTGCCACTCGCCATCGTTCGCCCAGCCGTACTTCGTGACGGCGAGCGGATTGCCCTTTTCGTTGGTGCTCGTGCCGCTGGTCATGCCGATCTTCACGTTGGCGAAGGCGGCGTCGGACGACTTCATGCTGACGTGGAGCGTCTTCCAGGCATCGAAGTTGTGCGTCTGCTTCCAGTGCACGCCGAAGCCCATCCACGGCTTGCCGTTCTGCACGATGCGGTCCGCGGACTTGCCCTCCACGTGGTCCGGGTCGGACTCCACGTAGACGGTGTTCTCGTAGAGGTAGAAGTTCGAGTCGACGTTATCGAGCACGATCTCCTCGGAGCGGCCCGCCTCGTAGAAGATGCCCACCATCAGGCGGCGCTGGCCGGCCTCGTAGGGGAACGGCCCCGGCAGGAGCTGCGGGTCCGGCTCCGTCCCGCCGTCGGGGTCCAGGTTGTCCGGCAGCTCCTGGCCGGTGTAGTCCGCCGGGCCCGGATCCGGGCGGCAGGCGGCGAGCAGCAGCAACAAACCCCACACAGGCTTCTTCATGGCTTCACCGCCCGGTCCGCACCACTGGAGGTCTTCACCATCACCCAGCCGCCCGCCACGGTCCCGCCCAGCTCCACCACGCCCTTGTACGCGGGCGTCACCAGCTCATAGGCGATGGTGCCGGACGCGTCGTACGTCACCGCGTCCGGGAAGTTGTCGAGCACGGACTGGTAGGCCTTCACCGCCATCTCCCGCGTCTGCGGCAGGCTGGCCTGATCCGCCAGGCCCCGCTGGTAGACGGCGGCCAGGTTGAGGGCCACGTAGTACTGCGCTTCGCCGTACGGCCCGTTCGCGAGCACCGTGGCCCACGAGTAGTAGGCCGCCACCGGGTCCGCGCCGGACTGGATCTGCCACTTCGTCTCCGTGCCCACCCCTGACATCGCGAAGGGGTTGTTCGGATCGTCCAGCACGGAGGTGTTCGGGTAGATGCCCATGGCCGGGTCGGTGACCGTGAAGGTCATCCCGTCCAGCGGCTTGCCGTAGATGATGGTCGGGTCGTCGTAGCAGCCGGACAGCGCGGCCACGGCGGCCAGCAGGAAACCAGTCCTCATGTTGCGTGTTCCCTCAGAGAGAAAGGATGGCATACGCGCCCACCTCGTACTCGCGACCCTTCAGGCCCTCGGTGATGCCCCGGTCGTTGAGGCCTTCCGAGTACTCATTCAGCATGCGCACCAGCCCGCGAAGGCCGAAGCGCGTGGACACCGCGCCCAGCACCGGCTTCTTCAACCCGTAGGACAGGTCCCCGCCCAACTGCACCGGGTAGGTGAGGTTGAAGACGCGGTGGTAGTCGTACGGACCCCAGTCGTTGAAGCGCAGCTGCGCCGCGAACAGCAGCGTGTCGTAGAGCGCCGAGCCGTCCAGACCGAAGCGGTGGATCTGCCGGTTGTCTTCACCGGAGGACTGGTTGCTGCCCACGAAGGCCGTGCCGTACAGGCGCAGCCGCTGGGTGGGGTTGCCCACCAGGCGCAGGGACGTCTCCCACTCATCGCGGGCCACCGGCGCGCTGCCGAAGGCGATGGTGCTGCCGTCCGCGAGGATGGCGATGCCCGCGTCGCGCGACGTGGGCTGGTGCCGGTAGACGATGTCCAGGCCCGCGGCGAACGGCGCGTCCTCGCGCATGTCGCGGTCCCACGACCAGAACCAGGTGCCCGGCGTCGGGTCGAAGGTGATGAGCAGCTCGCCGCCCAGCGTCTCGCGGTTGTCCAGCACGCTGAACGCGTCCGACAGCACGCTGCGGGGCCGCACGCCCGCGTAGTACATGCCGGAGTCCGGATCGAACGCGTCCGGGATGGTGGGGTTCGGCCCGACCAGCGGCCGCTGGTACAGGAGGTTCGGCGACACCTGGAGGACGCCGAACTGGAGCGCCGCGCCCAGCTGGCCCGCGTAGTGGTTGCCGCGGCCGCTCTCGCGCAGGCTCCAGCCGGTGATGATGTTGCCCTGCTCCGGTCCGCTGTCCGCGACGAGCCCGCGGATGGAGGACTGCACGAGCCAGCGCACCGGCCCCATGTCGTAGGTGAGCCGCGCCTTGGCGCCCAGCGTGTCCAGGAACTGCACCTTGTCCTGGAGCACGTCGTAGCCGCTGTTGAGGTAGCTGGGGGCGCCGTCCGGGGCGCTGCGCGTATAGGTGAACGTCTCGCCAATGCGCTGGGGCGCGGAGAGCAGGCCGCCCACGTCCAGCACCAGCTTGCCGGTGGCGTACTGGAAGTTGAGCGCCGTCCTGCGCGCGATGCGCTCGCGCACCACGGAGGCCGTGGAGGACGACGAGCCCTGCGCCAGGTCTTCCTGGTGCACCAGCGTGATGTTCACCGGGCCCACGTTGTTGCGGTACTTCGCCACCACGGAGGGGTTGGCGCCCCAGTACAGCTCCGGACCGATGGCGATCTTCAAGCCGTCGATGGCCTTCTTGCCGCTGAACACCACGCCGAAGGGCGCGTTGCCGTGGTAGATGTCCAGGTTCGGCCCGTAGTTGGCCTCGCGGTAGAGGTTGAAGAAGTCACCCTCCTCGCCCCAGTGGTAGTGGCCGGTGCGGTAGTAGCCTTCCAGCGCGAAGTCGGAGCGGTCGAACTTGAACTCCGCCTGGTACAGGGCGAAGCGCTCCAAGGCGGACTGCTCGCGCGCCGGGGCGCCCGGGCCCACCGGCACGTCGCCCGTGGTGGGCGTGACGGGCGTGCCGCGGTTCTCGTAGAACAGGTTGTTGAGCCGGTTCTGCGCCACGTTGCCCACGACGTTGAACGACGCGCGGCCGTACACGCCGCTCGCCGGCTGCAACGCCAGGTCGAAGAAGATGGACTCGGTGTGGTCCGCGGCGCTCTGGTTGGGCCGCACCGTCGCGATGCTGCCGCGCGACAGTGAGCTGTCCAGGAGCAGCCGCAGGTTGGACACCCGCACCGCGCTCAACTCCTCCGTGCGCGCCAGCGCCACCGACGACGTGTAGCCGCTGGTGAGCGCGGACGGACGGATGTTGGCGAAGAAGTCGCGGATGACGTCCGGATTGGTGGTCGGCGCGTAGGGATCCAACCGGAACGCGGCCTGGAGGACGTAGTACGCGGTGCGCGGCTGGATGCCGCTGATGCCATTGGCGTCCGGCGGGCCCAGGGCCGCGATGCCGAACCACTCCTCGTTCATGTTGTTCTGACCGGGGACGAAGTCGGCCGCGTAGCCGCCGTTGGGCCACGTCGCGGTGGTGTCGTGGATGGACAGGTTGGCTTCCTGGCCATGCTTCCACCAGCCGTCCACCCACTGGAACACGAAGCCGCCAATGGCGGTGCCGGACATCCCCTGGCCGTAGCCCTCCAGGTAGATCTGCTCCCACTGCGTGCGCAGGTACTCCGCCTGCGCCACGTGGTCCTCGCGGCCCGCGCGGGCGTCGTAGGCGTCCGCGCCGAACTCGGAGAAGAACACCGGCTTGTTGAGCTTGGCCTTCACCTCCGCGAACAGGTCGCGCGCGGTGGGGCCGCGGTAGACGTTCGTGCCCAGCACGTCCAGGTCCTGGCAGTGCTTGGCGATGAGGTCGATGTACTGGAGGTCGCCGTTGGCGATGGACACGGGGTGGCTCGTGTCGCGCTTCTTCACCGTGCGGGCGGCTTCGCCGTACAGCGAATAGAGCGACTCCGCGCGAGCGGCGTCCTCGTGGCCCGGCAGGGCTTCGATTTCGAACGACGTCCAGTGCAGGCCGTAGTTGTTCTCGTTGCCCAGCAGCCACATCAGGACGCCGGGCACGTCCCGGTAGAGCTCCACCTTGTCGGCCAGCGCGCCGAGGATGGCCTTGCGGTGCTCCGGGTTCGAATAGTCGATGTTGACGACCATGACCCCGTTCACCGGGTGGCCATAGCGTCCCATCAGCGGGTTGAGCATCGTGAAGATGCCGTAGTTCCGGTAGATGTACTCGACCCAGACGGGCGGGATGTCGTCGAACTGGCGGATGGCGTTGAAGCCCGCGTCGCGGAGCATCCCCATCTCTTTGGCCAGCACCTGCTTGATGAAGTCCTCCGGCTGCGTCCAGAGCGAGTACCGGTAGTTCTCACCGATGGGCGTGTAGCCCCAGTTCACGCCGTGGATGGGGAAGTCCTTCCCGTCCACCTGGAGCTTGAAGCCGCGCTCGTCGTGGATCACCCGCGTCACCGTCGTGCGCTTCGCGTCCGAAGGCACAACGGCCTGGCGCACCGGAGCATCCACCGGTGCCGAGGGCGCCACGGGCGTGGCCGGAGCCTGTTGCTCGGGCGTCGCGGCACCCGGCACGGGCGCGGCGGCGTCCACGGGGCCCGCGGAGGGCGGCTGGGCGGTGGGGGGCGACTGGACCGGAGCGCCCGCACCGGACACCTGGGCCAGGGCCTGGGTGCCGCACAACGCCAGACACGTCGTCAGGAAGAGCCTTTTCAAGCGGCCTGCTCCACGTCCAGGCCGTTCTGGGCCACGACGTCGCGATAGAGATGGGCGCTGTCCTTCGGGATGCGCTGCTGGGTGGCGTAGTCCACCCACACCAGGCCGAAGCGCTTGGTGTACCCGTAGGCCCACTCGAAGTTGTCCAGCAGCGACCACGCGAAGTAACCCGCCAGCTTCACGCCCTGCGTGATGGCGTCACTGCACGCTTCCAGGTGCGAGCGCAGGTACTCCACGCGCTGCACGTCATGCACACGGCCGTCCGCGCCAGGCGCCGTGGAGTACGCGCAGCCGTTCTCCGTGATGTAGATGGGGCCCGGCTTGTATTCCTTCTCCAGGTGCACCAGCAGGCGCGTGAGGGAGGACGGGGCCACCTCCCAGTCCATGTCCGTCTTGTCCGGGCGCACGAACACCGTGCGCGGCGCATTCTGCTCCTCGGGGATGCGGTTGCTGCGCAGGACGGCGCGCGAATAGAAGTTCACGCCCAGGAAGTCGGTGGGCTCGGCGATGGTCTTCAGGTCGCCGGCCTGGATGAAGTCCAGGTGCGAGGACGGGATGCGGCCCGCCTTCACGTGGTCCTCAATCACGTCCTGCGGGTAGCCCCGGCCGTAGAGCGGCTCCAGGAACCAGCGGTTGAAGCCGCCGTCGAAGTCGCGGGTCGCGTCCGCGTCCTCCGGGCTGGGCGACGCGGGCTCGCCCGGCGTGAGGTTGAGGGTGATGCCCACCTCCGCGCGCTGCACGTTGGCGCGGATCGCCTGCACCGACTTGCCGTGCGACAGCATCAGCGTGTGCGCCGCGGCCAGCATCTTGGACCAATCCTTGTGGCCCGGCGCGTGCTCGCCATTGCCGTAGCCCAGGTAGCTGATGCACCAGGGCTCGTTGTGGGTGATCCACCGCTTCACGCGGTCACCCAGCGCGCGGCTGATGACATCCGCGTACTCCACGAAGGCGTCACCGGTGGCGCGCGCCGGCCAGCCGCCCTGGTCCTCCAGCACCTGCGGCAGGTCCCAGTGGTAGAGCGTGACGAAGGGCTCGATGCCCGCGCCCAGGAGCGAGTCCACCAGGCGCGAGTAGAAGTCCACGCCCGCGGCGTTCACCCGGCCGCGGCCCTCCGGGAGGATGCGCGGCCACGCGATGGAGAAGCGGTAGGACTTCAGCCCCATCCAGCGCATCAGTTCGATGTCCTCCGGCCAGCGGCGGTAGTGCTCACAGGCCACCGAGCCGTCGGACTTGTCTTGGATCTTCCCCGGGGTGGCGGCGAAGCGGTCCCAGATGGACTCGCCACGGCCGTCCACGCGGGTGGCGCCTTCGATCTGATACGCGGAGGTGGCCACGCCCCAGAGGAAGTCAGGAGGAAACTGACGCATCGGCGGTAACTCCTTTCGGAACTTCAAGGTGGCAGCGGACGAGGTGATTCGCGGCCGGGAGGACGTCGGGAGGGGTAAGGGTGGAGCAGCGCGGCTCGGACACCGGGCAGCGCGGGGCGAAGGGACAACCCACGAGCGGCGGCGCCACCGTGGTGGGGCGCACCGGCAGCGCGGCCTGGAGGAAGTCGGCCCCATCCGGCACCGCGGACAGGAGCAGCTTCGTGTACGGGTGGCGCGGCTGGCGCAGCACCTCATCCGCCCTGCCCGCCTCCACCACCGTGCCCGCGTAGAGCACGAGGATGCGGTCGGCCAGGTGGCGCGCGCTCGCCAGGTCGTGGGTGATGAACAGGATGCCGATGCCGCGCTCCTGCGTCAGGCCGCGAAGCAATTGCAGCACGCCCTTGCGCGTGGACACGTCCAGCATGGAGGTGGGCTCGTCCGCGATGATGACCTGCGGCTCCACCGCCAGCGCGCGCGCCACCGCCACGCGCTGACGCTGGCCGCCGGACAGCTCATGCGGGTAGCGCTTCGCGAAGGCCTCCGCGGGCGTCAGACCCACGGACTCCAGGAGCGACAACACCTTCGTGCGCAGGCCGGACTTCGGCACGCGGCCGTGGCGCACGAGCGGCCGCTCCAAGTGGTACGCCACCGTGTGCACGGGGTTGAGGGACGCGAACGGATCCTGGAACACCATCTGCACGCGGCCGCGGTAGTCGAGCGACGCCTGGGCGCTGCCATCCGCCAGCACGTCGCGACCGGCGAGCCGCAGCTGGCCCGCGTCCGGCATGTCCAGCCGGGCCAGGAGCCGCGCCAGCGTGCTCTTGCCGCTGCCGGACTCGCCCACCAGCGCGACGATCTCCCCCGGCTGGAGGGAGAAGGACACGCCCTTGAGGATGGGCTTGCGCTCGCGGGAGAAGAAGCCGCCCGCCAGGTAGCTGCGGGTGAGCCCTTCCGCCTCCAGGAGGGGGGCGCTCATCGGTGACCTCCGGGGATGGCCGCGACGCGCGTGGACGGCCGGGACACGGACAGCTCCGGCGTCTGCACCGGCTGGGCCGCGGGCGCCGCGTCCTTCGCGGACAGGTGCGGGAACGAGGACAACAAGAGCTGCGTGTACGGGTGGCGGGCCCCGGTGCGCAGGTTGGTGGACGTGTCCACCTCCACCAGCTTGCCGCCCTGGAGCACGCCCACTCGGTCCGACAGCGCGAGCAGGAGCGGCAGGTCGTGCGTGATGAACAGCATGGCGAAGCCCAGCCGCTGCTTGAGCTCCACCATGCGCTGGAGCAGCTCCTTCTGCACCACGACGTCCAGCGCCGTGGTGGGCTCGTCCATGATGATCAGCCGGGGCTCCAGTGCGAGCGCCAGTGCGATGCCCACGCGCTGCCGCATGCCCCCGGAGAGCTGGTGCGGCCACGCCGTCACCAGGTCCGGCGACAGACCCACCATGCCCAGCAGCTCCCGCGCGCGGGCATAGGACGTGCCGCGCGACACGCGGCCGTGCGCCGCGAGCGTGTCGTGGAACTGCTCGCCCAGCGTGAGCACCGGGTTGAGCGCGCTCATGGCGCTCTGGAACACCATGGACACCTGGCGCCAGCGGAACGCGCGCAGGGCCGGGCCCTCCAGCGCGGTGACGTCCATGCCGTTGAAGAGGATGCGCCCCTGCGTGACGCGCGCGGAGGCAGGCAACAGGCCCAAGAGCGCGGAGCCGATGGTGGACTTGCCGCTGCCGGACTCACCCGCCAGGCCGAACACCTCGCCGGGCGCCACGTCGAACGACACCGAGTCCACCACGCGGGAGGGGCCCTTCTCCGTCGCGTAGTCGATGCACAGGTCCTCCACGCGCAGGAGCACGCCCGGCACCGGCCGCTCCAGGTGCGAGCGGGGGGCGGGGGTGGCGGGCAGCGGCGCGGCCTTGTGCACGCGCAGCGCGGGGTTGGTCATCTCGTCGATGGCGGAGCTCACCAGCGTGAGCGCGAAGCCCACCAGCGCGATGCACATGCCCGTGGGGACGAAGATCCACCAGGAGCGCGTGAGCAGCGCCGCGTCGTTGCCGGCCCAGTAGAGGTTGGTGCCCCACGTCACCGCGCTCACGTCGCCCAGGCCCAGGAACTCCAGGCCCACCTGCGCGCCCACCGCGTAGAGCGTGTTCCCGATGAACGACGAGCCCAGGAGCGACGCCATGTTGGGGAGCAGCTCCCGCGACACGATGCGCGAGTGGCTCTCCCCCGTCACCACCGCCGCGGACACGAAGTCGCGCCCGCGCAACGCCAGCGACTCCGCGCGGAACACGCGCGCGTTCCACGCCCAGCCGGCCACCGTCAGCACCGCCACCATGCGCAGCGGGCCGGACGGCAGGTACGCGCCCAGCACGATGGCCAGCGGCATGCCGGGAATCACCAGGAACACGTTCGTGGTGAGCGACAACACGTCGTCCACGCGGCGGCCCAGGTAGCCCGCGGTGACGCCCACCAGCGCGCCCACCAGCGTGACGAGCGCGCCCACGGCAAATCCCACCGCCAGCGTCTCTCGAGCGCCCACCACCGTCTGCGCGAGCACGTCCTGGCCCTGGCCGGTGGTGCCGAACCAGTGCGCCGCGCTGGGCGGCTGGTGCGGCCGGCCCACGAGGTCCGTGGGGTCCATCACGAAGAAGGGCCCCACCACCGCCAGCAGGAGGAAGAACACGAGCAGGCTGCCGCCCACCGCCGCCTTCCGGTGGCGGGAGAGCCTTCGCAGGAAGTCACGCATGGGCGCGGGTCCTCGGGTCCAACCAGAGGCAGATGAGGTCCACGGCGAAGTTCGCCGCGAGCACCGCCAGGGTGATGACCAGGAACAGCCCCTGCATCAGCGGGTAGTCCTGGTTGCGCACGGCGAGGATGAGCAGGTAGCCCGTGCC
Source organism: Corallococcus carmarthensis (assembly GCF_003611695.1). Classification (GTDB taxonomy): domain Bacteria; phylum Myxococcota; class Myxococcia; order Myxococcales; family Myxococcaceae; genus Corallococcus; species Corallococcus carmarthensis. Next base: position 24,445 of record NZ_RAWE01000053.1, read on the forward strand.
CGGATAGGAGAAGACGATCTCCGTGAGCAGCGAACCGGACAGCACGAAGCCCACCGCCATGCCGAAGCTGGTGACGTTGGGCAGGAGCGCGTTGCGAGCCGCGTAGCGCAGCATCACCTGCCGGGGCGGCAGGCCCCGCGCGTGCGCCAGCCGGATGGAGTCCGTGCCCAGCGTGGCCACCATCGTGTTGCGCATGCCCAGCATCCACCCGCCCAGCGTGGCCACCACGATGGAGGACGCGGGCAGCACCGCGTGGCGCGCCACGTCCGCGGCGAACGCGAACGACAGCCCCGGCTCCATGTCGTGCCCGTACGCGTGGCGCAGCGGGAACCACCCCAGCACGAAGCCGAAGAGGTACAGCGCCAGCATGGCCAGCCAGAAGTAGGGGAAGGCCCCCAGGAACGCGAGCGCCGGGGCCAGCCCCGAGTCCAGCCACCCGCCCCGGTTCCACGCGGCGAGCACGCCCAGGAACGACCCCACCACGAAGCTGATGATGACGGCCACGCCGGCCAGGGCCACCGTCCACATCAGGCCGGTGCCAATCACTTCCGTCACGCGCGCGGGGAAGTACGCGTAGGACATGCCCAGGTCGCCCTGCACCAGGTGCTTCAGGTAGGTGAAGTACTGGGCGTAGAGCGGCGCGTCCGTGAAGCCGAAGGCGGCCTTCAGCGCACCCATGGCCTCCGGCGCGACCTTGCCCTCGAAGCGCGCGAACATGGCCGCGGCCGGGTCGCCGGGAGCGAGGCGCGGGATGATGAAGTTGAGCGTGAGCGAGGCCCACGCGGCGATGAGGTAGAAGCCCATTCGCCGGAGGATGTAGCGGCCCATGGTCAGCGCTCCCTCGGGGACAGCTCCGTCAGCACCAGCAGGCTGTCGGGCTCCGCGTGCGGCGCGAGCCGCGCGTAGGGGTTCTGCTCGGTGGGGAAGCCCGTGAAGCGAAGGCTGTTGGACTCACCCCAGGACGGGTTGGGGAACAGCGGGATGGCGGGCGCGGTGGCGGAGAAGCGCTGCTGCACCTGGGACATCAGCGCGTGCTGCTCCTCCGGCGTGCCGGCGCGCTCGAAGCGCACGAGCAGCTCATCCGCCTGCGCATCGCCCATGCGGTGCCAGTTGGCCGCGGCCACCTCGCCCACCGGCCGCACGGTGCGTGGCGACAAGAGCCACTTGTAGAAGTTGTACGGCGTGGGCCCGTCCAGCGACCAGGAGATGGCCAGCTGGAACTCGCCCTTCTGCAGGCGCGTGAACCAGGTGCCGAACTCGTACGTCTTGAGCGTCACGCCAATGCCCAGCTTGCGCAGGTCGCGGCCCACCACCTGCCCCGCCCGCACCCAGTCCGACCACCCGCTCACCACCTCCAGGTCCAGCGCGAAGGGCTGCCCGTCCTTCAGGCGCCGCAGGCCGTCCGCGCCGCGCGTGAGGCCCGCCTCGTCCAGCAACCGGTTCGCCGCGTCCAGGTCGTACTTCGTCCACGCATCCTTCGCGACCTGCGGATCCTTCCAGCCGGTGTACGCGTCGTTGAGGGCGGTGGCGTCCGCGGGGCGGGTGTAGCCATACATGGCCACCTCCACCAGGCGGTCGCGGTCCAGCGCCATGCTCAGCGCCTTGCGCACGCGGACGTCATCCAGCGGCGGGCGCGTGGTGTTCGGGTAGAGGAAGACGGTGCTGCCGTAGAGCGGGAACCAGCGCGCGTGGTGCGCGGGATCGCGCGACACGAAGGTGCGGTCCACCGCCGGCACGAAGTTGCCCGCCCAGTCCACCTCCCCCTCCACCAGCGCCATGTTGGCCTGGTCGTTGGTGGGGAACGCCAGGAAGCGCAGCGCGGACACCGCGGGCTTGCCGGGCTGCCAGTAGTGCGGGTTCCTGCCCAGCTCGTAGACCTGGTTGCGGAACAGCGTCACCTGGGTGAAGGGCCCCGTGGCCACCGGCTCCGGGTTGGTGAACGTCACCGGGTCCGCGACGTCCTTCCAGATGTGCCGGGGCACGATGATCTGGTGCGCCAGGTCGCTGAAGCCCGGCAGGTACACGCGCGAGAAGGTGAAGACGACGGCGCCCTTCCCTTCCGCCTTCACGTCCGTGAGGAAGCGCCACACGCCGCCCGCGTCCAGCGCCGGGTGCTGCTTGAGCAGGCCGAAGGTGAAGACGACGTCGTCGGCGCTGAAGGGCTTGCCGTCCGACCAGAGGACGCCGTCGCGCACGGTGAAGCGCAGCGTGAGCTGGTCCTCCGACCACGCGTGGCCGGTGGCGAGCCACGGCACCCACTTGCCCTGCGCGGAGCTGAAGATCTCCATGCACTCGTACACGCCCGCCCGGGTGGGCCAGCGCGCACCGGCGCCCGCGAACAGCGGGTTGAAGTTGCGCACCCACGCGCTCTGCTGCTCCACGGAGACGAACAGCACGCCCGGCGGCCGGGGGCGCGGCTCCGACGAGCACGCCACCAGCAGTGCCAGCGGCAGGAGCGCGCGGGCGAACCTCACTGCGCGGCCCTTTCGTAGACGCGCACGTAGTCCACCTTCATCGTCTGCGGGAACACCGTCTTGGAGTCCGGCGGCCCCACGAACGAGCCACCCACCGCGACGTTCAGGATGATGAAGTGCGGATGGTCGTAGACCCACTTCCTGCCGGCGGGCAGGCTCTTCGGGGTGACCTCGAAGAAGACGGTGTCGTCCACGATGAAGCGCAGGAGCTCCGGCTCCCACTCCACCGCGTAGAGGTGGAAGTCCGCGGCGAGCGGCGGCCCGGAGACGGAGTGCTGGCGGCCGATGTTCCCGCCGCCGGAGTAGCCCGGCCCGTGCACCGCGCTGCTGACGATGGAGGGGATCTGCCCCTTGTGCTCCATGATGTCGATCTCGCCGCACTCCGGCCAGCCGACGGAGTCCACGTCCGCGCCCAGCAGCCAGAACGCCGGCCAGAGCCCCCGGCCCGTGGGCAGCTGGATGCGCGCCTCGACGCGGCCGTAGGCCTTGCTGTAGCGGTTCTTCGTCGTCAGGCGCGCGGACGTGTAGTCGTTGCCGCCGTAGCGCTCCTTGCGCGCGATGATGGCCAGGTGGCCTTCACCATCCAGCTGCGCGTTCTCCGCCCGCGCGGTGTTGTATTCGAACTGGCCATTGCCCCACCCGTCCCCGCCCACGTCCGGGACCCAGCGCTCCTTCGAAGGCAGCGAGCCCGCGGGGCCGTCGAACTCGTCCTGCCAGACCACTTCCCACCCCGTGCCCGGCTGCTCCGTGATGGGCGTGGGTATCTCGTTTTGCTTGTTATCCAGACCTGCGGCCGGATCACACGAAGCCATTCCCAGGCCCGCGAGGGCCAGGGCGAGGACACGACGGCGCGAAGTCATGCGGTTCTCCCGACGTTCTGCGTGGGAAAGAGGGTTCGGTCGCGCAGCGCCGCCTGGAGCACCAGGGTGGCCGCGCCCACGGCGATGGCCCGCTCCCCGAGCGTCGACGTGACGATGCGCGTCTCCGCCATGGAGACAGACAGGGCGCGCTGCCGCACGGACGCGCGCAAGGGGTCGAGCAGCATCTCGCCCACGGAGGAGATCTCACCGCCCAGCACGATGATGGCGGGGTTCAACAGGTTGAGCAGGCCGCCCACGGCGATGCCCAGATAGGCGCCCATGCCGTCGATGATCTGCTTCGCGGCGGCGTCGCCCGCGCGGGCGCCCTCCACCAGGTCCCGCACGGTGGGGCCCTTGCGGCCGCGCGTGCCCATCAGCTCGCGCGCGCGTTCGGTGAGCGCCGTGGAACCGATGAGGGTGACGAGGCAGCCCCGCAGGCCGCAGACGCAGAGCGGCCCGTTGGAGTCCACCGGGATGTGGCCGATTTCACCGGCCGTTCCGCCGGCGCCTCGGTACACGTCGCCGTGGATGATGAGGCCGGCGCCGATACCGGTGGCCAGCTTGATGTACGTGAGGTCCTCGCCCGCGGAGCCGGCGCCCCAGAAGCACTCCGACAGCGCGCCGAGGTTCGCGTCGTTGTCCACGAACACCGGCATGTCGAAGGTGGTCTCGAACCACTCCTTCACGTCCACGTTCTTCCACGCGGGCAGGATGAGCGGGGACATCTTTCCGGGCGAGGCCGGGTGCACGGGGCTGGGCACGGCCACCCCCATGCCGACCACGGAGCGGCGCGGGACGCGCTCGGCGTCCAGGCACTCCTGGACGAGCTCCTTCGCCTTCTGCAGCGACCCTTCCGGATCTCCGCGCACCGCGTGGCTCGCCTTGCTCTGCGTGCGCACGCGACCGCGGAGGTCCGTGAGGACGACGGTGACGTGGCTGGCGCCCAGTTCGACGCCCACCAGGCTGAAGGCCTCGTCACAGAAGCCGATGAGGGTGGGACGGCGGCCCCCGCGGGAGACCCCGGCGCCAATGCTGCGCACCAGGCCCGCCTGCTCCAGGTCCGCGACGATGGCGGAGACGGTCGACGGACTGAGCTCCGTGCGCCGGGCGATCTCCGCCCGGGAGATCTGACGCTCGCGCCAGATCATGTTCAGCAGCAGGCCGCTGTTCTGCGCGCGCATGCCCGCTGCATCGACCGTCAACACCGCCGTTCCCGCTCTCATCGTCCGCTCACGTTCCGTTGTTGGCGCGCCTGGCGCTCGAGGTGGTGATCAATGCCACTGGATGTCGTCGATGAAGAGCACAAGCGGCTTGACGTCCAGCCCGCCCGCCGACCAGCCGAAGCCCGCACCGACCTCGGTGTAGCGGACCTTGCTGATGTCCAGCGTGTACTGCTTGGGCTCGTTGGTCAGCGTGACGTTGATCTTCTTCGTGAAGCCATCCTTGCTGGCGTCGCCGTAGCCCACGAAGAAGTCAACGACCTCGCCGCCGGACTCGCCCCAGGCGTAGAAGGTCACGGACTTCGCGCCGTCCGGCACCAGGAAGCCGGGGCGCGGGTCGTCCGCCCAGGCGCCCTCCGGGAACTGCCAGAAGACGCCGGCCCAGGCGTCGTCCTTCTTGGTGGCGGTGAACTTGTGGCAGTTGCCCAGGCCCGCGCCCGGACGGGGCGTGTGGCAGATGGGCTCGTCCACCAGGCCGCCCTGCCCGCCTCCGCCCGCGCCCATGTAGCCGCTGGCCGCCCAGGTGCCGTCCACCGCCAGGGGCAGCGTCGTCTGCGTGCCCGCGTCCACGCCGGCGTCGGTGTTCGTGCCCGCGTCGGTGTTCGTGCCGGCGTCGGTGTTCGTGCCCGCGTCGGTGTTCGTCCCGGCGTCGGTGCCCGCGTCGGTGTTCGTCCCAGCGTCGGTGTTCGAGCCCGCGTCGGTCTTGGTGCCGGCGTCGGTCTGGTTGCTGGGGTTGGGGTTCTCCTCCTCGGGGTCACAGGCGCCAATGAGCCCCGCGACCGCGAAAACTCCGGCGGCCGCCCACGTCCACGCGAAACGCTTGTTGCGAAGCATGAAACCCCTCCTGGTTGTCTTGCTGGGATGACTTCGTTCTTACGTCGAACAAATCAAAGGCTGCTGGAAGTCGCCGCCCGCATGCCGCGCCGCGTCACCTACGCCGACGTACGCCAGAGGAGAATCCGCCGTCTCCTGCCGCCCGGGCTCCTGCTGCCTGGAGCCGTCCCGAGTCCCCGCCCAGCACGAACACATGCGAGTTCGTTCGATTGACGAAGAAATACCAGCCCCCTTTACCCATTTGCAAGCAGCCGAGAACGCGCTCCGCGCCGTAAATCGGTTGATGCAGTGCGCCGTACCCTGCTCCGGCCAAGCAGAAGCCACGGGAGGTCCGTGACCTTCCGGCGCAGCGCTGACGTGGAGATGGGTGGAACCGCCTGCTCCGGGTAGCCGCACCGCGCCAGGATGCGCGGGAGCCGACCTCAAGTCAGGGAGGCCCTGGAGCTGCCGTACACAGCTCCAGGAGCGCGCCTGCACCAACACGACCATCTACTGCTGATGGACGAGCTGGCTGATTTCCGTCTCAGCGACGAGTGCACGGCACGTCGCACGCACCATTCTGGCAACGAGCGCACGTCACCTGGCCTGATGCCTTGCACGCATCGAGAACGCTCTGAAGTATCGCCCCAGTCCACTCTTCCGCCTGCTGGTAATCCGCCTCACTCGCGCCAGGTGGCAGGGTCGTTGCGACGACCAGCAAGGTGGGCCCAAGCCCCTGATGCTGCTGAATCATCGTGGATCCCTGATGGACCATCGATGGCCCTTCCACTTCCGATATCAGCACCAGCTGCCTGTCCAACCTGCCGGTGCTCCGCAATCGGATCCTGCGCAATCCATCATTGACACATGACTCACCCACTGCCGCCGTGAGGCGTGCCATGTGATCCACCGATGGATCATGCTTCTTCCCGGGCAGCCAAGAACAAGCCCACAAGGCTGAAGCAGCAGCCAGGGGGACGAAGAGAAGAGAAGGCTTCATGGTTCACTTTGAACTCTGCGTCGGAAAAGGAGTCGGTGGGTTTTGATTCGGGCCCCACTCAAGAGGGTTCAGCTGGGAGTGCGTTCCAGTAAAGAACTGCGAAAGTCCCTGGAACATCAAATGCAACGGGAAGTACTGGTCTCCCAGGATGTCCGACTGAAGGATATGAGCCTCTTCGTGAGCACGGTTTTTGGTGTCACGTCCATAGCAGACGACTCGCCCAAACGTGGTGTCGTAACCACGGCTCACCTGGGTCGGGTGATTCACCACTTGAATGTATGGGCCAGCCATTGGCGCCCACTGGACGCTGATGTTCGCACCACTGAACGCCCCGTATCCAACTCCATATACAAGACCAACGAAATTCTGCACGTTGAAGATCGGATCCTTTCCAGTCGGGTCGGTCACACCGATCGGATTGTTCACCGCATATGCGTACGCAGGCAGTGCAGCCGGGCCCTTCGCCAGCATCGGCTCAGGCTGTAGGTACCGCCCCACGCTCGGGTCGTAGTAACGGTTCCAATTTTCGAAGAGGTCCGTCTCCGCGTCGTAGTAGTGGCCCGCGAAGCGCAGTGGCGTCCAGAAGGGCTGAGCGCCCGTCTGGTAGCGCTGGTACTCGTAGCTCTCCATCGCCGCCCCGGTGGACATATTCGGTCCGGAGCTGTCGGGCGGGCCCGCGAAAATGCTCACGCCCAGCCCATCGACGGGCAGCGAGAACCAGGGGGTTATGACCTGGTCCATCTCCGGGTCCTGATAGCTCACCGTCTGAGGATCCAAGGGGTCATTCCTGAAGACCGTCACTTCGTCTTGACCATCATGGATGTCGACGAACAGGAGCCGGGCGCGCGCGCGCACCTGGACATTGCTGTTCTCCGCGGGCTGCCGGAAGCCTGAGAAGATCTCTCCATCGTTATCCGCGTAAGGAATCGCGGAACTGTCCGCCGTAGAAAGCCGGTTGACGTGGCCAAAGGGTTGATAGTCCGCTGCGCCCGCCACCAACCCGTCACCGTTCAACATCAGAACCGGCTTGCCCACGATGTCCGTCACGGGAAAGTAGACGCCGCACGCCGCAGGCTCGCCGTCACGCCTGCAATCCGCGGTCGAGTCAGGCTCCCGGACGTTCTGCGTCGCATCCAATCTGCCCCGGACAATCATCAACGGGCGTCCTCCGAGCCAGACGTAGTCATCCACCACGCGGAAGTTTCCCTGAGTCAGCTGGCTGACCTCATTCCAGCCCTGGTCCACCAGGAGCTGGTTGCCAGTCCCATGAAAGTACTCATCCCGCTGATTAAACGGGTTGACCTTGGCGCGTCGGCGGCCCAGGGCATCGTAGAAGTAGTTGTACGTCATGCCGTTGACCCGTACGGCACGGAAGACGGACTCTCTCGCCGACCCCTGCCCTTGCGGCGCATTGAAGGGCGCATAGCGGAACTCGAGCAGGTTGGCGGGCTGCCCCGACGCGTAGTGGCCAAGCTCCTTGCTCACGGCGCGACCATCCGCGTCGTAGGTGAAGTTCACCACTTTCGACTGTCCGAAGTACTGCGGGTAGGGTGGCGTCACAGACAGCAGCAGGTCCGCACGGCTCCCTGTCTCATATGCATGCGCGAAAGACGGCATGCTGCTGGAATCAGCATACTGAACGCGGTTGCCGCGACGATCATAGGCAAAATCATGCAGCTCAAAGGCACCACCCGTCGCATACGCATTGCCCGTGGGCCTTGCCGCGGACGTCAACCGCAGGGTCCGGTCATAAGCATACAGCTCCGTCCTGGGCGTCGTCGCCCCCAGAAGACACGTGTCCGCCCGCACGACCTGATCCGCGTTCCATGTATAGGTGCGTTTGTAGATGCCACCATCGTTGAACGTGCTGCCCGGATTGAAGTCGTCCCGGTACACGCGCAGGGAGCGCAACCGCCCCGTCAGATCCGAGTTCGTGGCGGACGGGAAGGCCACCGAACAGTGGGTGGGGGCCTGCGTGCCATCATCCCCCAGAGCATACTCCACAGCGACCGGGCGTGATTGAGCGGGCAAAGGGTTGAGCTGATAGCCCCGCAGACCGCCGAACGGCTCCCAGGCCACCTTGCTCACCAGTCGTTTGGTTTGCGGACCGGAGCTCGTGAAGAGGGTCACGTCGATGGCCGCGACCCGATGTGCATTCGCATGCGTGCCATACACATAGGCAATCGTTCGCCCATACGGATATTGGACCTCCTCCAACCGGCCAAGCGAGTCGTAGGTGTACCGCGTCTCAAGCTCCGGTGTGCACCCCACCTCGCCCTGCCGCTGCCTCAGTTCCGACTCCACTCGCCCCAGTACGTCGTAGCGGTACCAGGTCCGGCCCAGCGAGTCGTCGCGGTACCGCAAACCGCCCTCGGAGTGCATCACGGCACTGCCACAGCCCGACGGCACCGTCCCGTCCGCGTCATAGCCGAACTGGTAGAGCATCTCACTGGCAGGCGTGGTGCCGCTGCTCCTGCGCTTCGCGTTCAGGGGCCGGCTCAGGATGTCGTAGCTGTACTCCAGCCACTCGTTCGCCAACCGCATGGCCTCCGTCTGCTTCACGAGCAGGTTGCCGCGCGCATCGAAGGCCTGGAGCACCGGCCCGGTGGCATGCGGAAGCTGGGTCTGAACAAGGTTTCCAAAGTCGTCGTACTGATACGAGGCCAGCAGACCACAGCCCGCGACCGCGCTGGCACAGCCCGCACGAACGGCGTTCACATTGCCCTGGGCATCGTAGGCGAGCGTCGTGTGCTGTTCGACACCTCCGGACAGATACTCGGAGACGCGGTTGATGCGGTCCGCCGAGTCGTACCCCATCTGGGTGCAAAGCGCGGAGAGGGTCGTATCCGGATTGCGGCAGAAGTCAGGGGCGGCGTTGAAGGGCCGGCCGGTCGCGATCAGATTGCTATTGAGGTCGAAGCCGCTGACGGCGGCGAAACTTCCCGTCCCCACACCCTGCCGGGCGTAGGTGGGGCGCGCTTGGGGGTCCGGATGATGCGTCGACTGGGTCCGGAGTTCTTCGACGCCATTGCGGCGGGAACGCCGCTCCTCGGTCTTCAACGCACCATTGGGCCAGTAGGTCCTGACCGACTTTTCGCTCCAGTCCACTCCAAACTCATCATCCGCCACGGCCATCCACTGGAGTTGGGTTGTCTTCTGCCCGCCCTGGCATCCCGCTCCAGCAGTTCCCGTCCGATAGCAGTAGACCGTCCAGACTCCGTCAGCCTCCTGTACCGCACGCACCTGAGCTCCGTCGTAGCGCAGGGTCGTCGACAGCCCCTCGCCCGTTGCGCTCAAGAGGCGTCCGCCCTGGTACGTCATCATCATCATGCCGCCCTGAGGGGTGACGATCTTGGTCGCGACGCCGCGTGCGTCGTAATCCCGGTATTCGGTCGTAAGCGGTGCCGAGGCACAGGTGTCCGACGCACCCTGATGAGCGGTGTAACGCGACATCTTCCAGAGGCGTCCCGCATTGTTACTGCGCTCCACCGAGGGCGGCCCATAGTAGCGATACTGGGTGATGGGGTAGTCAGAGCCCGAGCAGCCCGTTGCCTCCGGGCCGCTCACGAGACATGGGCCCCGCACCTCCTTCAGCACCGTGCCGCCCGTGTCGCTCTCTCCAGAGCACTTGAGGTGGTTGTAATAGAAGATGCCGACATGACGGGCCACGGGGCTTGACCACGTGCCGGTCCCATCGTTGAACGTCTGGGTAAAGCCGGAGCGGATGACGGATTTTACGAACTGAGTCGCCGTGTCGTAGATGGTCCGCGTGACAACCTGGCCATTCGGTTGCAAGACGGAGGGCATGGTGTCCGTGGAGAACTCAACGGGCTTCCAGGGGTTGGGAGTCGCCCCCGAAGGGAAGCTGGCGAGCACCTGGGTCGTCGTTCCGCCCGTAACGCCACCGTTGCCGTTGTAATCCTGACCGTAACTCCAGGACGCCTGCAACACAGGCCCAGGCACGGCGGGAACGGAGCCCGTGCCCGCCGGAGCAAAGGCCTTCTGGGTGACGTCGTAACGCCCGAGCTTATTCCGGACAGAGCTCATGTAGAGCGTGCCATCCGCAGGCGTCGCGTACCCATAGTTGATGTCGCCGGACGCGAAACTCATGCAGTTGCCCGTGCCGGGCAGACAGGTGTCCTGGATAGAGGACAGGATCGCGTACGGGGCATAGGTCGTATTGCTTGGGAAGAACTTCCGGCGGTACTGGACGGTGCTGCCCGCGGAATCACCAGACGAAGCGGTCATGGGTTCTGCGGCGGGAGGGACGCAGTTGGGTCCGCCCCCCATGGATGCCGGACCGTCACAGTTTCCGGAGCCCGCGCTCATGGCCATGCTGGTGGTTGTGCCCGTGCTGACCGACGCCACCTTGCCAGCTTGGTACTGGTGTCCCGTCAGGACCGACTGATTGACCGTGACCTTCCAGGTCGTGGAGGTGGCGGTGGTCGCGGTGGTGTCCTCGTAGGTGATGCTGTCCCCTGTCTCAGGGTAGTCCACTCCCGAGAGAAGCCCTGACGTCTCGATGGTTGTCGAAGGAAGAGTGGGATAGCGATACGTCGCGACCAGAACTTCTTCCGCTTGGAGGACCGAGTTGGACGAATTGGGATTCTTGCGCAAATACAGTTTGTCGAGGACGCACTCCGTGCCTGGAGTCGCGAAGAAACCACTCGAGACACCACGGTAGGCCAGACGCAGCTTGGCGCCCTCCTCCGTCGTCACCGTCGACAAGTAGGGGACACCGTTGCCCAAGCCGCTCTGTCCCGGGCAAGGGAAGCTCACTCCATTCTGGACAAAATCAGGAGGCGCGGCGTATTGAAGTGTGAGACGGACGCGCGGGGTTCCTGTCAAACGCTCCTCTTCGATTCGCGACAGAAAATACCGGCTCACCACATTTCCGCTTTTCCAGCCGGCTTCATAGACGAATCGTCCCTCGCCTGGCTTGATGAGCACGAAAGCGCCAGCGCCCGTACGGTAGAGGCTGGCGTTGGACCACCGGCTGGTCTTTCGCGGCGTCGCGAAACAGCCAACCCCCGCGGGATTGCAGGCCGCGAACTCCAGCACCTCCCCTTCCGTGTCACGCACCGCCCAGGTGCTGACTCCTGGCACCGTCCCCTTGATGTAGACGAAGCTGTAGAGGGTGTGCCACCAACGGAGAGAGCTGGGACGGGTCGGGCTGGAGCCGAAAGGTTTCGGAACATAGGGCTCCGAGCTGCTGCCCAGCATGGACTGGTAGGACCAGAAGTTATCGGTGGAGACGTACTTCCGGACGAAGTTCAGGCCCCCCAGTTCACCGTAAAGGCCTACGTCCACCGCACTGAAGCGCGTGGTCAGGTCCTTCAAGTTGACGCGGGGCAGGGACATGGAGGAGACACCGGCCCCTGCCACTGGCGCAACCGTCCCTTCGCAGACATTGTCTTTCTTGGGCTCGGGCCGCCTTACGGGCTTGGAACCATCCCCTCCGCCTCCTCCGCCACCACCTCCGCCGCCACCGCGCCCCGGGTAGTAACCACCTGGGTGCCGCCCGGGAGGAGGCATGGTCAACGTGAAGCCTGGCAAATACGTGCGATCCTCCTTCGGAGGGCATGTCGCGACCGGGGGGTTTGTCGCTGTGCCGCCCCCAGGGCGAGGGTCGACGACCTCCGATTCAACGGTTGGGCATTGCGGTTCCATGCTTGCGCTGACGCCTGAACCCGGCGTGCCGAAGCCACCCTGTGCATAGCCACACACGCTCCCAGCCGCGCAATACGCGCCAGCGAGCGTGCGCGCCCCGGTGGTGATGTTGATCTCCGGCTTGATACCGGCGCACGTGTTGCCACAGGCATTGCTGTCATCGCAGGAGGCACCAGGCGTGCACTCGAAGTTGAGGGTACTGGACATGGAGCAGTGCATCTCGCCCGCGACGTAGCCCTCCGAACTGCAGGACTTGCTGGACACGCAGCACTGGAAGTTCCCTCCAGCCTGACTCCCCCCCAGGCCAAAGAGCGGGGCCTTGAGACACCCATTCGGGCCGCTGCACGAGCTCTGGGAATCCCCAGAGCCCAGGCAGTAGCCGACGTTCAGCCCGTCCCCGCACCCACAGGTCCAGCGCACGTACTGGCCCGACCTGAGCTCGCAGTAATCGAACGTGGCATTGTCCGCGCAGCCCTCGTCCGCCATGCCATCCCGGTCGTCGTCGCATCCGTTGCCACAGGCATCTATCGATTGGGCAGAAGGGGGCTGGCAGGGTCCCAGGTTCTCACCGTCCAAACACACCGCCGTACCGCCAGCGCCACACAGGGCACATGCCTGGGGCTGGTTGTGGGCGACACATTCGCCCCACTCCCCCACGTCTCCTGGCGGCGCCGAGCACTGCTTGAAGCCCTTGCACCCCCCACTCATGGTGCATGAGGTGGTCTCACCGAAGGAGCAGGTGGGAGCTGCCTCCGCCCTTTCCCAGGTAACCAGGCAAAGGACACACAACAACATCCGGACAGACAAAGGCATCGCCGTCTCCGACGGAGAAGAATGCTTGATGGAAAAAGGGCTCAGCCGCGGGATGGCGCCACGGCGCCCTTCCACTCCGCGGGGGGGACACAGACGCCGGCACGGGCCCCAGGATGCGCCCGCGAGCACTTCCACTGTGCCGGGCATCTGACTTCGCCCGCGCACGACTGGCTGCAGAAATACCCCTCATCAGGCAAGGCCCCTGTGTGCAGACAGAGACCGGACTTGCACCCGGAGGCACCGAACTTCGTGCAGTCCTCGCCGACCTCCATCGAGGCGGACTCAGCCAGCGCCGTGCGGTGCTCGGCCAGGACAGGCGAGGGATCGGAGGTGGGGGCCGGCTGCTCCGAGGAACACGCCAGCACGCCTGCCATGAGTCCACCCAGAAGCCATGGGGACAGAGGCCACACACACCCAAGAGATTTCAAGACGCCTTCCCGGTCGATGACAAACCTGGGGCGTCAATGATTGAACTGTCCCCCAGTCAACATGGCGGCATAGATTGCCAATGACCTTCATGTCAAGGTCATGGGCAGTCGCCCTCAATGCCTGACACACCTCAGTGCGTCAGCGACGGCGCGCCGATGATGCGGTGGACCACGGCGAGGAGCTGATCGATGTCGAAGGGCTTGGGCAGGAAGCCCGCGCACGGCAGGTGCTGCCAGAACTCCGGCGGGCTGGCGCTCATCATCACCACCGGGACGTCGCGCAGGAGCGGGTCCTTCTGCATGGACTCCAGCACGCCCGGCCCGTTGAGCACCGGCATCATGTAGTCGAGCAGCACCATCGCCGGACGCTCCTGCCCCATCCGGTCCAGGGCCTCGCGGCCATTGAGCGCGGTGACGGTGCGGTAGCCTTCATCGGACAAGAGGTCGCGAACGGCCTCCACGATGCCGAACTCGTCGTCGACGATGAGGACGGGCCCCATGGTCACGTGCCTCGGCGCTTGCGGACGTTCCGGCGCGGCTTCGACGGGGTGGCCCTGGCGGTGGACGAGGTGCCCGCGCGCGGCTTGCGGCGCGGCTTCGACATGGGGGTCGCCTCCGGAGTCCGCGTGCGCGCGAGCCCCGTCATCAACATCTGCCCTTCCGCCAGGGGCTTGCCCACCTTGATCCCCTGGCCGGTGATCTCCAGCTCACGCAGGGCGGCATCGTAGTCGCTGTTGCGCACCTTGAGCACCGCGACGAAGCGGCGCAGCCCGGAGTGCAGCTCCACCAGGCGCAGGAACAGGATGTTCTCCGCCACCATGGAGATGCCCTTGAGCGGGAACTTCACCTCCGGCCCGAAGGCGGAGGTGGCTTCCGCGGTGTAGACGAGCGTCACCTCGCGCACGCGGCATTCATTGACGAGCGCCGCCAGGAAGCGGGCCACCCGCGCCTGGCGCGTGGAGGCACGGCGGAGCGCTTCGTAGCCGTCCAGGAAGAGGCGGCGCACCCGGCCGCTGCGGACGATGGTCAGCAGCTCCGTGCCCAGCTTGTCGAGCATGTTCTCCGTGGGCGGCCGGAAGCTCACCTCCAGGTCCCCGCGCTCCATCAGGGGCTGCAGGTGCAAGGCCACGCCCGCCGCCTGCGCGAGCATCCGCTCCGGCGCGTCGTAGAAGGCGAAGTAGTGGCCGCGCTCCCCCTGGCGCGCACCTTCCGCCAGGAAGCTCAGGCCCAGCAGCGTCTTGCCGCTGCCCGGAGGCCCCAGGAGGATGGTGGTGGAGCCCGCGGGCACACCGCCCTTGAGCATCGTGTCCAGGCCGGTCACGCCGAAGCCGTCGCGCTCGCTCTTCCCCGCCCCGGGCACCAGGTTGCCGTCCACCATCGATTCCAGGCGGGGGTAGACGGTGAGCCCGTCGCCGGTGATTTCAAAGCCGTGCTGCCCCATCTTGTACGCGCTGCCCCGGAACTTGCGCACGCTCAGCTCGCGCAGGGTGCGTACGCCGAAGGTGCGCTGCTGGAGCACCAGCAGGCCGTCCACCATGGTGTGCTCCGCGCGAAGGCCCTTCTCGCCCCCGGTGGTGAGCACGATCGTGGTGCAGCCGATGAGGCCCGTCACGACCTGGAGGCCGTGGATGAACTTCTTGAGCGCCTGCCGCGACGGCGCCAGCTCCTCCGCCGCCAGCAGCCCGTCCAGCACGAGCAGCGAGGCCTTGTGCGACTTGATCTCCTTGCGCACCAGCTCCGCGAGCGCTTCCAACCCGCCCTGCTCCAGGATGGTGAAGGCGCTCAGGTAGCTGATCTTCCCGGGCACGCAGGCCGGGTCGAAGAACGACAGCGTCTGCAGGTTGCTCACCAGCTCCGTGTGCGACTCGGCCAGGAGCGTGAGGTAGAGGACCTGGTGGCCCTGGGCCGCCTGATGGAAGCAGATCTGGTTGGCGAGGATGGTCTTGCCCGCCCCCGGCAGGCCCAGGACCATGTACATGCGTCCCCTGCGCAGGCCTCCGCACAGCACGGTGTCCATGCCGGGAATGCCGGTGGACAGCCGCTGCTCTTCACGTGGACCGCCCGGGGACATCGCACGCTTCCTTCCTGGGCGCCGCGCGCCAAGCCGGGCCGTGTAGGACGGACCCGGGGTGACTCCATAGTCCAGACAATCCTGGAGGGATCAACAATCTGGGACGCGTGCGTTCCTGGACAACACCCTGCGCTGCCCTGGTCCGTTGGCTGCTCAGCGGCCGGCGGGGGTTTCCGCCTCCGGGAGGGGGCCCGCGCTCCCCGTCAGCGGCTTGAGCGTCGCGCGCAGGGCCAAGATCTGGTCGCGCGCCTGGGTCTTGAGCGTCTCCACGTCGTCCATCGTCATCCCCTTCGTGGAGATGGGTGTGCCCACCGTCACCAGCCCGCGCGACGTGGCGAAGCGCCACGAGTGCTTGGGCAGCGCGAGCCGCGTGCCGCTCACCGCCAGGGGCAGCACGTCCGCCTGCATCTCGATGGCGAGCCGGAAGGCGCCGTCCTTGAACGGCAGCAGCTCATCCGTCTTGGAGCGCGTGCCCTCCGGGAAGATCATCACCGGCATCCCCTTGAGCATCCACTGCTTGCAGCGCGCCATGGCACCGGTGGCCGAGTCGCGGTCGCCGCGCTCCACCGGGACGTCGCCCGCGATGCTCATCATCCAGCCCACCACGGGCACCTTGAAGAGGCTCCTCTTGCCCAGCCACTTCATCTCCCACGGCAGGTAGGAGATGAGGAAGCAATCCGCGTTGGACTCGTGGTTGCTCACCACCACCGTGTTGGCGGCCACGCGGTCCGGCACCGGGCCGTGCACGCCGAAGCGCCAGAAGGGCGTGAGCTTCGCGGCGGTGACGCCCACCAGGCGGAAGCAGCGGCCCACCACGTACTTGCGCTTGTCGAACAGGAACGTGGTGATGAGCAGCGCGAGCTGGACGAAGAAGCCCACCAGGGCCACGAGGCCCACCTCGACCCAGGTCCAGATGGAGAGCAGTGCGTTCATGAGGGGTATGCCTTGGGCATGAGTGGGTTCAGGTAAGGACCGAGGGATCCAGGTCCACGCTCACGGGGCAGTGATCCGACCCGTGGACATCCGGATGCACGGCGGCCTTGCGCACGTAGCCGAGCGCCGCCGGGGTGGCCAACACGTAGTCGATGCGCCAGCCGATGTTCTTCTCGCGCACGCCGGCGCGCTGGCTCCACCAGGAGTAGTGACCGCCCGCGGAGTTGAAGTGGCGGAAGGTGTCCACCCAGCCCGCGCGGATCCACCGGTCGAACTCCTCGCGCTCCTCCGGGCGGAAGCCGCTCGTCTCGCGGTTCTCGCGCGGGCGCGCCAGGTCGATGTCCCGGTGGGCGGTGTTGAAGTCGCCCATCACCAGGACGCGCTCACGGTCGCGCAGCGGCTTCTCCAGGCGCGCGAAGAGGCGGCGGTAGAAGTCCAGCTTGAAGGGGATGCGGGAGAGGTCCCGGTCCTTCCCGTTGCCGTTGGGGAAGTAGCCGTTGACGACGGTCAGCTTGCCGAAGCGGGCGAACTGGAGGCGGCCCTCCGCGTCCAGCTCCGGCGCGTCCAGGGTGGTGGTGAGCTCTTCCGGTTCGTGGCGGCTGAAGAGGCCCACGCCGCTGTAACCGGGGCGCTCCGCGGCCACGAAGTGGGTCTTCCAACGGCGGGGGGCACGAACCTCCGCGGGGAGCTGCTCCACGCGGGCGCGCACCTCCTGCAGCCCCACGATGTCCGCCCGGGCCTTGGACAGCCACGGGAGGAAGCCCTTGCGGTGGATGGAGCGCAGACCGTTGACGTTCCAGGAGACGACTCGCACGCCCCCGCTTATGGCGAAAGCGCGCGGGTATTTCCAGCCCCCACCGTTCCTGGAGGGACGGTGGGGGCCGGTCATTCACTGCTCAGTGCGTCAAGGGACTTCCGTGCCGCTCGCCTTGTTCTGCGGGCCGCGCGTGGTGCGGATGATGAAGTCCGCGCTGTTCACGTTGGTGTCGTAGCTGTTGCCCTTCGCCGCGTCCGCGCCGCTGCCTTCCATGGTCGCGGCCGACGCGCCGGCGTTGGCCTTGCGCTCGTAGCTGCCGGCGGTGGCAGGAGCCCCGCTGACGGGGCTGTTGCCTTCGGCGGCGTTCGCCGTGCCGCCGAAGCCCAGCGTGTCCACCGCGTTGGTGTCGCCCGGGGTGGTGCCCATCGCAGCGGGGCCGATGCGGACATGGCCCGCGGTGGCGCTCATGGCGAAGACCGTGCCCCAGCTGCTGTCGGCGGTGACGGTGCCCGCGTAGCCGCTGGAGGTCAGCAGGTAGAAGCCGTGGGCCGCGATGCGCGCGGTGGAAGGCAGCGTGTAGGTGCCGGAGTAGGAGGGGCCGGTGGCGCTCTTGTACTGGAGCTTCCAGCCACCGATGTTCACCTCCGCGTTCGTCGGATTGTAGAGCTCCACGAACTCATCGCCCGCACCGGCCGGGCCCCCACCGGCGACCTCGCTGATGACGACGTGGTTCGTCGTGGGGCCGGCGGTGACCTGCGCCTGGGCGGACACGGACTGGCCGTTGAGCGTGGCCACGATGGTGCCCGTCGAACCGGACGCGCCCGCGGTGAAGGTGAACTTCGCGGAGATTTCGTTGGCCGGCACCGTCACGGTGGCCGGCACGGTGCCCACGTTGCCCGTGGTGGACAGCGCCACGGTCGTGGCCGCCGCGGCCGGGATGTCCAGCGTCACGGTGACGTTCGCCGTCTGACCGGCGGACAGGGACACCGTCTCCGGGGACAGGTACGCCAGCGAGGCCGCCTCGGTCGCACCGAGCACGCGCACCGTGGCGGTGCGCGAGTCCCCACCCAGCGTGGCCGTCAGCGTCGCCTTGGCCGAACCCGCCGCCTCGTCCGCCGTCACGACCACCGGCGCCGAGCGCGAACCCGCCGGCACCGTCACCTGGCCGCCATTGGCCACGACCACCGAGGGGCTGGACGAGGAGACCTGGACCACGACAGCCGTGGTGGCCTCGGCGCTCAGCGTGACCTCGAGCGGCTCCGGAATCGTCTCACCCGTGGTGCCCGAGCGCGCGAAGACCGCGGCCGGCTCCAGCGCGCTGAGCGTCACCGCGGTGCCCGCGTCAGTGCCCGTGCCCGCGTCGGTACCCGTGCCCGCGTCCGGAGCCGGGCCCGCGTCGATGGCGCCGCCGTCCGTCTCCGTGCCCGCGTCGGTACCCGTGCCCGCGTCCGTCTCCGTGCCCGCGTCGGTGCCCGTGCCCGCGTCAGTACCCGTGCCCGCGTCGGTGCCCGTGCCCGCGTCCGTCTCCGTGCCCGCGTCGGTGCCCGTGCCCGCGTCAGTACCCGTGCCCGCGTCAGTACCCGTGCCCGCGTCAGTGCCCGTGCCCGCGTCAGTGCCCGTGCCCGCGTCAGTGCCGGTGCCCGCGTCAGTGCCAGTGCCCGCGTCAGTCCCCGTGCCCGCGTCGACCGTGCCGGCGTCCGTCTCGGTGCCCGCGTCAGTCGTCGTGCCGGCGTCGGTCTCCGTGCCCGCGTCGATGGTGCCCGCGTCCGTCTCAGTACCGGCGTCCGTCTCAGTACCGGCGTCCGTCTCAGTACCGGCGTCCGTCTCCGTGCCCGCGTCAGTGCCCGCGTCGGTGTTGGTGCCCGCGTCGGTCGTGGGCGTGGTCACCTGACAGCTGTTGTTGCAGCGATCGCCTTCCGTGCGATTGCCGTCGTCGCACGCTTCGCCGCTCTCGATGATGCCGTTGCCGCAGACAGGGTTCTTGTCGTCATCACCACCGCACGCCGACAACACCAACAGCACCGCTGATAAAGGGACCAGCAGGTGCCGGGAAGACCAGGACATGGAGACTCCGTGTTGAGTACTGAGCCCCCCTGCAAACCACAAAATTACAGGCCGACGCAAACGCCGCCCGGTGACTTCTGGCTCACACCATGGGAACCCGCCAGGTCACCGATTTCTCAGGACCTGACAGCACGGGTGGGTCACCAGAACCGCCGCGGTTTCAGCGTGGAGTCACGGGGGTTTGCGTGGAGGTCGAAGCCTCCAATCCATGAGCATCCAGGAAGCCCCGAACGCGCTGCGCGATCTCCGTCCCGGCCTCCAGAAGCCCCGCGTGGCCGGCGTCATCCACCTGGAGCCAGTCGGCCTGGGGCAGCGCGCGGTGCAGCCGCTGCACTTCCGACAGGGGCACGAGGACGTCATCGGTCGCGGCGATGATCAGCACGGGCACCCGGATGGACGGCAGGACGTCCCAGGCGTGGCCCTCCGTGAGGCCTCGCAGCGTGCGCCAATAGGCCTGCGCGCTCATGTGGTAGAGCGCATCCAGGAACTCGGCGATGTCCTCTCGCGGAGCCCGGGCCCGCAGCGCGCCCACGGCCCGGGCCAGCGGATCCGCCAGCGGGCTGGCGATGAAGGCCTTCACCGCGGGAGCCACCACCGGCACCCAGGGCGTTCCGGCGGCCAGGACCCCCTTCGCGGCGGACAGCGCGGCGCGGGAGCTCCAGCGCGGATCCGCCGAACCCGGCACGCCCGCCGTCCCCGCGATGAGCGTCATGGACGGCACCAGGTCCGGGCGCCGGCGATACAGCTCCAGCAGGATGCGCACGCCCATGGAGAAGGCGATGTGGTGCGGTGGCCGGCCGTCGCCGCGTGCCATGGCCGCCTCGGTGACGCGCTCCAGGTCGTCCACGTGCACCTGCACGCGGTAGTCCCCGTCGCGCGACTCCTCGCTCATGCCGTGCCCGCGGTAGTCCCAGTGCACCACGCGGTGGTCCTGCTCCAGGTCCGCGACGAGGTGACGCCAGAAGTTCTCCGACGTGCCGATGCCGTTGGTCAGCAGCACCGTGGGGCGGCCCGCGAGCAGCGCGTCGCGGCCTTCCTCCGGCATGCCCGAGCTGTGGGTGTGGACCGCCACCCGGGTGCCATCCGGGGCGGAGACGAGGTGCGTGGCGCGGAGATAGGGCATCCACGCCCACCATGCGGCCGGGCAGGCACGGGCGCAAGGGCGGACGGCCCCTCCCGCGGGCGCGCCCTCCCCCGCCCGCACGACCGGGCTGGACGCGCACGGGCCTCCACGCAATGGTGCAACGGATGCTCAGCGTGGAGGCGGAAGGGTTGGACGTGGCGGCCGTGCTCGCCCACTACGAGGCGCACGGCTTCGCGCACCTGGGCCGCGTGCTGGACGACGCGGGCGTGGAGGCCCTGCGCGAGCGGGCGGACGACCTGATGCTCGGCCGCGTGGTGTATCCGGGGATGTTCTTCCAGCCGGATGCCACCACCGGACGCTACGAGGACGCGCCGCTGGGGCTGGGCTGGCAGGGGCCGTCCCTGGAGTACCGCAAGCTGGAGAAGCTGGAGAAGGATCCGCGCTTCCTCGCGTGGCTGGAGAACCCGCTGTTCGAGCGGATCACCCGCGCGCGCATCCCCGGCGACATCGTCCTGTACCGCGCCATCCTCTTCCACAAGGGGCCCGCGGGCGGCAGCAACCTGCCCTTCCACCAGGACGGCGGAAAGCTGTGGGGCCTCACGCGAGAGCCGGACCTCCAAATCTGGACCGCGCTGGACGACGCGCCGGAGGGCGGCGGCTGTCTGGAGGTCATCCCCGGCAGCCACCGCGCCGGACTGGTGACGGCGCTGGGTGGCGTGATTCCCCCGGACCGCGTGGAGGCGGCGGACGTGGAGGCCCACGTGGTGTCCCTGCCGGTGCGGGCCGGGGAGGCGCTGCTCGTGCACAACCACGTCTGGCACCGCTCCGGACGCGGCAGGCCCGGCCAGCGGCGGCGCGCGTTCTCCGCCTGCTACATGAGCGCGGACACCACCTGCGTGCGCAAGAAGAAGGCCCCGCGCGTCTTTCCTCCGGTGTTCCGCCACCCGGTGCGCGGCGGCTGAAAGGCCCTATCATCCGGGGCGTGTCCGGACACCCTGGAGTCCTCGTCGCCGAGCAGCCCCACTACCTGCCGTGGGTGGACTTCTACGAGCAGGTGGCGCGCGCCGGCACGCTGGTGGTGCTGGATGACGTGCAGTGGCTCCGGCGGGGCTGGCAGCGCCGCACGCGCGTCGCCCTGCCCCACGGCGTGCCCACGCCGCCCCCGTCCGAACCGGGCTTCCAGTGGCTGTCCATCCCGCTGGAGGATCCGCACCGCGACACGCGCATCCGCGACCTGGCGGTGGACTCAAGCCAGCCCTGGGCGCGCAAGCACCTGCAGGCGCTGGTGACGCTCTACGGAGGCAGGCCCCACTTCCGCGCGCAGGTGCTGCCGCTGCTGGAGCCCTTCTACGACACCGCCGCGCGTGAGTCCGGACCGGGGTCGCTCTTGCGCGTGCTGCTGTCCAGCATGGCGCTGTTCCATGCACCGCTGGGCCTCACGCCGAACCTGGTGTGTTCGTCCACGCTGGAGCGCCGGGGCGAGGACAAGACGCAGCGGCTGGTGGAGTACTGCCTCCAGACGGGCGCGCACACGTACTACTCGGGGACGGGCTCCACGGTGTACCTGAAGCCCGAGCGCTTCCGCGAGGTGGACGTGCGCCTCTTGTGGCAGCGCTTCCGTCACCCGGACTACGCGCAGGGACGCGAGGGGCGCTTCGTGACGGGGCTGTCCATCGTCGACGTGCTGGCCAACGTGCCCGTGGAGACGGTGCGCACGTGGCTCCAGCCGTCGCCGTGGGGGCCGTTCGCGGGGGACGGCCCCCAGCCGCTTCAGCCGGCGGACGCGGAGGTGGGCGCGGAGCCCGCGGGCTTGTCGAAGCGCACGAAGTAGCTGCGCACGGCGGCGTCCAGTAGCGCGGGGTCCAGGCGCGGCGGCTGGCCCTGGTAGTTCGCCATGTCGATGACCTGATCCAACAGGTCGCGAGGCTGGCACGCGGCGAAGGGCCGGTGGTTCGGGCGGTAGTGCTCGTCGATGAGGTAGTCCACGGCGCGCGCGTCGTAGGGCACGCCGCGCTTCTTGCACATCACCTGGAAGATCTCGTGGAACTGCTCCTCGTCCGGGCGCCGCACCTCCAGCTTGTAGCGGACGCGGCGCAGGAAGGCGTCGTCCACGAGGTCGCTCGGGTCCAGGTTCGTGGAGAACGCGGCGAACACGTCGAAGGGCACCTGGATCTTCTTGCCGGTGTGGAGCGTGAGGATGTCCACGTCGCTCTCCAGCGGGACGATCCACCGGTTGAGCAGCTCCTTGGGGGACACCTTCTGCCGGCCGAAGTCGTCGATGAGGAGCATCCCGTTCGACGCCTTCATCTGGAACGGGGCCTCGTAGTACTTCACCTCCGGGGTGTAGACGAGGTCGAGCATCTCCAGCGTGAGCTCACCGCCCACCACCACGAGCGGACGGCGGCAGCGCACCCAGCGGCGGTCGTACGAAGGCGCGCCGGGTTCGTCCTCCACCGCGCGGTGGATGTTCGCGTCGAACATCTTCACCACGAAGTCGTCGATGAGCAGCGCGTGGGGGACGAAGATGTCCCCCTCGTAGCAGTTGACCATGCCCTGGCAGATGGCCGTCTTGCCGTTGCCCGGGGGGCCGTAGAAGAAGATGGCGCGCCCGGAGTTCATCGCCGGACCGATGCCGTCGAAGATGTAGTCGCGGATGATCAGGTCGCCGAACTTGTCCTGCATGCGATGGCGGGTGATGCGGTTGCCGCGCACGGTCTGCAGCTTCACGGCGGCGGCCCATTCGTTGAACGGCACGGGCGCAGGACCGTTGTAGCGGTTGCGGTCCAGGATCTGCCGCAGCACGTCCGTCACGAAGGTCGTGAGCTGGTAGATCATCGTGGAGCGGCCCACGCCGGATCCGCCACCGCCACGGATGTCGATGTACTTCTGCCGGCGCAGGCCTTCGATGACCTCGTCCACCAGCGCGCTGGGCAGTTGCAGGCGCGTGGCCACGTCCATGCCGCGCATCTCGCCCGCGAAGAAGATGGCCTTGAGGACCAGCTCCTCCACGAAGGTCGCGTTGAGGCCGGCCTCCTGGAGCGTCTTGGGCTGCGCGGGCCAGAAGCGGTTCGTCGAGGAGGCGTCCGAGCCCTCGGTGCGCCGGACGCCGCGCCGCTCCGGACCGGCGTAGCCCTGCGGAGGGGCCGCGGCGGCGCTGCGGCGGTCGGGGCCACCGGGAGGGCTGCTCGGGCCGCGGCGCTCCGCTTCCGGGGGGCCGCGGCGCTCCGGGCCGGGGCCCGCGCGGCGTTCGGATTCCTGAGGAGAGGCGAAGGACGCCCCACCGCGCCGGTCACCTGCATCCGCGGGAGGTTGAGGCGGGCCGGGGGGCGCGGTGCGCCGCTCCGTCTGCACGTCCAGCATCTCCTCGCTGAAGGGCGGCGGCGCGCCCGGCGGGGCCACTCCCGCGGACTGCGCGGGCGGCACGCGGGGGCGCGGCATCGGATCGAAGATGACGGACGGCAGCGGCGCGGACTGAGCGGCCCTGGAGCGGGTGGGCTCCGGAGGCTGCTGTCCGCCGAGCGGCACCCCATTCGCGATGGGCGAGCGCGGACGGGGAGGCGTCGCCAGGACGGGGCTCGCCGCCGCGGCGGGCGTCTCCAGGGGGGTGATGTTGCGATTCAGGTCCTGCTCGGCGTCGAGGGAAGACGGACCTGGGCCAGGTGGGGGCCTGCGGGAGAAGTCGGTCATCACGGCTCCGGCGGAGGGGGAGGTCACTCTACCCCACCGTCGTGTCAGCGGTGTTAACTTCGGGCCATGAGCTTCTTCCAGGCGCCCCCCGGTCTAGGCAACCAGTACGACGACGACGCGTTCCTGCAGGGCTACCTCGCACGTACCCTGCCGGAGGAAATGTTCCGCTCACTCCAGGATGACTTTCGCGAGCTGGGGGAGCTGGGAGGCAAGTACTTCTTCGAGTTCCAGCAGCGCGACCGGCTGAACGAGCCCGTCCTCACGCAGTGGAGCCCGTGGGGTCAGCGCATCGACCACATCGAGGTGTCGCCGCTGTGGAAGGAAGCGGAGGCGCTGACGGCGAAGAAGGGCCTGGTCGCGGTGGCGTACGAGCAGAAGAATGGCGCGCTCAGCCGCGTGCACCAGTTCGCGCTGAACTACCTGGTGCAGCCGTCGCTGGACGTCTATTCGTGTCCGCTGGCGATGACGGACGGCGCGGCGCGGTCGCTCCTGTCCCTGGGCAACCAGGCGCTCATCGACCACGCCCTGCCCCGCCTGACGTCGCGCGATCCGGCGACGTTCTGGACGTCGGGCCAGTGGATGACGGAGCGCACGGGCGGCTCGGACGTGGGGCTGACGCTGACGGAGGCGCGGCAGTCCCCCGAGGGCTGGCGGCTGCACGGCACGAAGTGGTTCACGTCCGCGACGACGGCGCAGATGGCGCTGACGCTGGCGCGGCCCACGGGCAATGGCCCCGGCGGCAAGGGTCTGGCCCTCTTCTTCGTGGAGACGCGGGACGCGAAGGGCCAGCTCAATGGCATCCAGATCAACCGGCTGAAGGACAAGTTCGGGACGCGCAAGGTGCCCACGGCGGAGTTGACGCTGGACGGGACGCTGGCGGTGCCGGTGGCGGGGCTGACGGACGGCATCCGCAACATGGCGATGATGCTGAACGTGACGCGCACCTGGAACGCGATGGGCGCGACGTGGAGCATGCGCCGCGCGCTGGCGCTGGCGCACGATTACGCGAAGCGCCGGGTGCAGTTCGGCGCGCCGCTGTCGGAGAAGCCGCTGCACGTGGACACGCTGGCGGGGCTGGAGGCGGAGTTCCAGGCGGGCTTCCTGCTGGCGTTCCGCGGTGTGGAGCTGCTGGGCAAGCTGGAGACGCGCACGGCGACGGAGCAGGAGCAGTTGCTGCAGCGGCTGGTGACGCCGCTGGCGAAGCTGACCACGGGCCGGCAGGTGGTGCACATCACGTCGGAGGTGACGGAGTCCTTCGGCGGCGCGGGCTACGTGGAGGACACGGGCCTGCCGCGCATCCAGGCCGACGCGCAGGTGCTGTCCATCTGGGAGGGCACGACGAACGTGCTGTCGCTGGATTCGCTGCGCGCGCTGGCGAAGGAAGGCACGCTGGAGGCGTTCTTCCACGAGGTGGAGGGCCGGCTGTCGAAGGTGTCGGACGCGGGCCTGCGGCCGTGCGTGCAGACGGCGCACGACGCGCTGGAGCACGCGCGGGCCTGGGTGTCCGGCGCGATGGCGAACCCCACCACGATGGAGGCCGGGGCGCGGCGCTTCTCGCTGACGCTGGGACGCACGCTGGAGCTGGCGCTCTTGAGCGAGCACGCGCAGTGGTGCCTGGAGCACGGGCACGGGCCGCGCAGCCGGGCGGCGGCGCGCCGGTTCCGGCAGAACGGCGTGGACCTCATCAAGGACGAAATCGACCTGGATGATTCGCGGCTCCTGGGCTGAAGCCTCGCGACAGGTGCATGTGGCTGGCGCCCCCGTTAAGAAGCGGGCGCCATGTCCGTCCTGAGTCCCGAGCAGAGCCAGCGCTTCGCCACCGATGGGTATCTCGTCCTGCCGTCCTTCGTGGAGAGCGGGACGTGTGAGCGGATGCGGGCCGTCATCCAGGAGCAGCTCGCGTCCGGTGACGGCCCGGTGGAGTACGAGGCCGACGTGGCCTACCCGGGTTCCCCGGCGAGCCTGACGGATGAAGGCGGCCGGACGGTGCGGCGGTTGTTGAAGGCCCATGGACGCTCGCCCCTGTTCGCGGCGTGGTTCGACGACGCGCGGATGGCGGAGGCGCTGGGGCAGTTGCTGGACGGGCCGGTGGTGCAGGCGCGGGCGCATCACAACTGCGTGATGACGAAGCAGCCGCGCTTCTCCTCGGACACGGGATGGCACCAGGACGTGCGCTACTGGTCCTTCACGAAGCCGGAGCTGATCTCCACCTGGTTGGCATTGGGCACGGAGACGCCGGAGAACGGCGGACTGAAGGTGCTGCCCGGAACGCACCGGATGAAGTTCGAGCCGGAGCGCTACGACGCGAAGCTGTTCCTGCGGCCGGAGCTTCCGGAGAACGCGGCGCTCATGGATGGCGCGAAGTACGTGCGGCTGTCCCCCGGGGACGTGCTGCTCTTCCACGCGCGGCTGTTCCACGCGGCGAGCCGGAACCACACGACGGACACGAAGTACTCCGTGGTGGCCACGTACCGCAGGACGGACAACCAGCCCGTCACGGGCTCACGTTCCGCGAGGGATTGAGGGCTGTATTTGAAAAGGAATGAGGATGCCGCGTCCGGACAAAGAAAGACGCGGCATCAGGTCCGACGGAACTACTTCGCGGCCTGCGTGAGGGCGTCTTCCACGTAGCGGACGCCCTTCGCGGTGATGGCCTTGCCCTTCTTGGTGTCCTGGGCGTAGCCCGCGTGCAGGCGCAGGGCCTTGGCGGCGTTCGGGGCGGCGTACGTCACGCCCAGGCCGCTCCAGAAGCGCGACGTCGTTCCGGACGTCACTTCCACGTCCAGCGCCTTCGCCAGGTACAGCGGGATCAGCGACCGCAGGAGCTGGTCCTTCTCCTTGCCGGCGGTGACCAGGTCCTTCTGGCGCGCGTGGCTCCGCAGCGCGGCTTCCAGCACCGACACCGCGTCCTCGCTCGCGGTCCCGGACGTGGCCGCCTTCTTCGCGGCGGGCGCCTTCTTCGCGGCGCTCTTCTTGCGCGCGGGCGCGGCCTTCTTCGCGGCCGGGGCCTTCTTCGCGGCGCTCTTCTTGCCCGCGGCCTTCTTCGCCTTGGGCGCCGTCTTGCGGCGGGCTGCCTGAGCCAGTTCCATACGCCCCTCGAAGGGAATCTCCACCACCGTCGCGTCCACCTGGCGCTCCGGCATCGCGTTGCGCAGAGACTCGATCACCTCATGCACGGACGCGCGCGGAGGCTCCGAGTGCACCGGGCGGGAGACGCGGGTCTGCTGCGGCTCGCTCACGGGCGGCTTGCCCTGCGCGTAGTACCGCACCCAATCGCTCGCCTCCTCCACCACTTCCGACAGGCCTACGCGATCGAGCAGCGACCCCAACCACCGAAGACTGTTGCGCACTTGGAGAACCCTCCCGTTCTGATCCACGCTACTACACTCCGGACAGACGCAACCTATATCGCTAGCAATACGGGTTGTTCCATGCCCCCGTGGGTCTTCTAAACCCTGTACCCGCGGATCACAGGAACAGACGTGCAGATGTAGCGCGATGTTCCTCCGCTTCACTGACGCACGGACACCACGCTGCGCGTCTTCACGTTCGTCACCTTCCCCGAGCGCTCCAGCATCCCCTCCCCCACGAGGAACAGCGCGCCGTGGATCTCCTGCCTGCACCGCGCATACACGTCCGAGGGCACCACCAGGTTCGCGATCCCCGTCTCGTCCTCCAACGAGATGAAGCAGATCCCC
>NZ_RAWE01000054.1 GCF_003611695.1 Corallococcus carmarthensis
CTGCTGCCACCGCCACGCCCCCGCCGCCGCCGCCGGGTCCTCCGACCCGCATCCGTTCAGCCTCCCCGGCGCCACCGAGCACTACGCCGCGCCCCGCCCCGTGCGCGCCGAGCACGTGCGCATCGAGCTGGACCTGGACTTCCCCCAGCGCGCCCTGGCCGGCACCTGCACCACCCGCGTGTCCGCCGTCCGCACCGTGTCCACCGTCACCTTCGACGCCGTGGACCTGGACGTCACCGACGCGCGCGTCGACGGCCGCTCCGTCCCCTTCTCCAACTCCGGCGCCCACGTGCGCGTGGAGCTGCCTCGCGCGCTGGACGCGGGACAGGCGTGCGACATCGCGCTCACCTACCGCGCCCGTCCCCGCCGCGGCCTCTACTTCTGGGGCCCCGACGCGGGCTATCCCGACCGTCCGCTCCAGGCATGGACGCAGGGCCAGGACATCGACGCGCGCTGCTGGTTCCCCTGCCTGGACACGCCCGCGCAGAAGGCCACGTCGGAGGTCATCGCCACCTTCCCGGCGAACATGACGTCGCTGTCCAACGGCGTGCTCGTCAGCGACGTCACGACAGGCGAGCGCCGCACCCAGCACCACCGCATGGCGCAGCCGCACGCGCCCTACCTGGTCACGCTGGTGGTGGGCGAATTCGACGAGGCCACCGACACCGCCGGCACCACGCCGCTGCGCTACCTGTTCCCCAAGGGCCGCCGCGAGGACGCGCTCCGGTGCGTGGCGCGCACGCCGAAGATGATCGCCGCGTACGAGTCCCTCACCGGTGAACCCTTCCCGTGGAGCGGCTACGCGCAGGTCTTCGTCACGGAGTTCATCCTGGGCGGCATGGAGCACACCACCGCCACCACGCTGGTGGACACGGTGCTGCACGATGCGCGGGCGCACCTGGACTACACCGCCGAACCGCTCATCTCCCACGAACTGGCGCACCAGTGGTTCGGCGACCTGCTCACCTGCCGCGACTGGCCCCACGGCTGGCTCAACGAAGGCTTCGCCACCTACTTCGAGGTGCTCTGGAAGGAGCGCGGGGACAACCAGGACGAGGCCGACCACCACCGGGCGCTCGACCTGGAGGCGTACCTGTCCGAGACGCGCGAGCGCTACGCGCGCCCCATCGTCGCCCGGAAGTTCCAGGCCCCCATGGACCTGTTCGACCGCCACCTCTACGAGAAGGGCGGGCTGGTGCTCCACGAGCTGCGCCGCCGCGTGGGGGATGACCTCTTCGTGCGCGCCCTGCGCCGCTACGTCGCGTCCCACCGCCACGGCGTCGTGGAGACGGTGGACCTGGCGCGCGCCTTCGAGGAGGCCACCGGCCACAACCTGGACCCCGTCTTCGACCAGTACGTCTTCTCCCCCGGCCACCCGGAGCTGAAGGTGGAGGTCCGCTACGAGGCCGACGACGCGCGCCTGCGCATCACCGTGCGCCAGACGCAGCGCACGGACTCGGGCACGCCCGTCTTCCGGCTCCCGCTGGAGGTGGCCGTCACGGTGAATGGCGAGGACACGCGCCACCGGTTGGACCTCACGGACGCGGAGCACCGCTTCCACCTGCCCTGCCCCGCCGCACCCTCGCAGGTGCGCGTGGATCCGCGCCGCGACGTGCTGGGCACGCTGGACGTGGACAAGGCCGTGGGGCTGTGGCGCGAGGAGCTGGCCCACGCTCCGGAGGCCCGCGCGCGCACGGAGGCCGCGCACGCGCTGGGGAAGGACGGGGGACTGCGGTCGGTGGAATCGCTGGGCCGCGCGCTGAAGGACCCGGGCCTGTTCTGGGCCACCCGCGCCGCGAGCGCGAAGGCGCTGGGCCGCATCCGCACGCCGGAGGCCCGCGCGCTGCTGCTGGACGCGGTCACCACCGAGCACCCGCGCGTGCGCCGCGCCGTCGCCGCCGCGCTGGGCGAGTTCCGCCACGATGGCGAGGTGGCCGGACGGCTGCGCGCGCTGCTGGAAGCGGGAGACGCCAGCTACTTCGTGGAGGCGGAGGCCGCGCGGGGACTGGGCCGCGTGCGCGCTCCGGATGCACTGCCCCTGCTGGAGGCCGCCGCCGCGCGGCCGTCGTTCCAGGACGTCATCGGCGCGGGCGCGATGGACGGGCTCGCGGAGACGCAGGACGCGGCCGCGTTCCCGGTGGCCGTGGCGCGCACGGCGTATGGCCAGCCCGGGTTCCTGCGCCGCGCGGCCGTGAGCGCCGTGGCGAAGCTGGCGGAGGTGGCGAACCGCAAGCGCGAGGCGGTGGACCTGTTCGCGCAGCTGCTGCGCGACCCGCAGTTCCGCGTGCAACTGGCGGTGTGCGACGCGGCCTCCACGCTGGGCGACCGGCGCCTGCTGCCCGCGCTGGAGGGCACGACCTTCAGCGACCCGCGAACGCGCCGCTATGCCCGCGAGGCCGTGCGAGCCCTGCGCGAAGGCGCACCCCAGGCCCGCGAGGTCGCGTCCCTGCGCGAAGAGTTGGACGCGCTCAAGCAGGAGACGCGCACCCTGCGCGAGAAGCTGGAGACCCTCACGCTGAATGCGCAGCCCGCCCCCACCGCGCGGAAGCCCTCGCGCAAGCCCGCGGCGAAGCGAGGCCGCACGCCTCCTGCCAAGCGCAAGCGCTGATCCGCGCATCCAGGCCACGAAGCCCTCGGCGCGGTGGAGCAGGACCGTCGCACGGGGCTCAGTCGACAGGCCCTTGCAGCGACTGGCGCACGAACGCGCGCCAGTCCTCGAGCAACGCGGGCGACACGTCGTGGCCCAGGTCCGGGAAGGTCCGAACGTCGATGGGGACGCCCCGGCCCTTCAGCTCCGCGACCCGCTCGCGCGTGCGCTGCACGGGGATGATGGCGTCCTGCTCTCCCTGGAGCACCCGCACCCGGAGCGACGCGGGCAGCTCCCGCGCCGGGTCTCCCAACAGCCGCGTCCCCATGGGCACCGCCGCATCCACCAGCTCCGGGTGCCGGAGGGCCAGCATCCAGGCCAGGTCGCCGCCGTAGGAGAACCCCGTCACCACGACGCGGCGAATCTCCGGATGCGCCGCCCGGACCTCGCGGATCAGCTCCGCGATCCGTGTGGCCATCCGCTCCACGTCCTCCGTCTTCCCCTCCCCTGTCTTCGCCTCGTGGTCCGCCTGGAACCAGGTGAAGCCGTCGCGGCGGGGCCTGGGCCCCTGGGGCAGCAGCGTGCGCACGGGGATGCCCAGCGACTGGACGTGCTCGTCCCAGAACGCGGGCGAGGAGCCGGAGAAGTGCAGGGCCACGAGCAGCGCCTCGGGCTGCGGAGCTCCCACCGCCTCGCTCTTGTAGACGAGCGGGCTCGGTACCTCCGGAGCCGTGCTCCGGGCGCTCGCACAGGCCATTCCCAGCAGCGATACGGCGAGCAGTACGGCCGCGGTTCGGGGTTCTCGCATGCCCCTCCTGTACCCGCCCGCCCGCTCGTCCTCCAGGGGTGCTGACAGCGTCTGGATTTCCGGTTTCACCGCGCCGTTCGTGCTCGCAGTGTGTACCTGTAGTCAAAGGGAACGCGCACGGGCGCCAAGACGCGCGCCCGTCAACGCCGGGGAGCCCCCATGTCCCGGCTGGGCCAGCTCACGCGGGAACGCGGGCCGGTCCCCACCAGGAGCGAGGCATG
The DNA here is from genome assembly GCF_003611695.1 of Corallococcus carmarthensis. Classification (GTDB taxonomy): domain Bacteria; phylum Myxococcota; class Myxococcia; order Myxococcales; family Myxococcaceae; genus Corallococcus; species Corallococcus carmarthensis. The sequence goes on from NZ_RAWE01000054.1 coordinate 3,617, forward strand.
GCCGGAGGAGCCGCACGGGAGCTGGAAGCCATCTTGGACGCAGCGGTGGACCCATTCATCGCGTGCGGTCCCGATGAGCGCATCCTCCACGTCAACGCGGCGACAGAGCGGCTGCTGGGCTGGGACCGCGAGCAGCTCCTGGGCAGGCCCGTCACCGACCTCTTCCCGTCCCGCCTGCACCGCTTCCATGGCCTCAGCCTGCCGCGCTACCTGCTGTCGCGCCGGAAGAAGCTCGGCGGGCGGCCCACGCGCATCTTCGCCCGGCGGCGCGACGGCGTGGAGCTGCAGGTGGAGCTGACCGTGGGCGCCACCGGCACGCAAGGACATGAGCGCATCGTCCTCATGATGCGCCGGCTGCATGAGGTCATCGACTCCCTGGAGGAGCCGGTGGAGCACGTCCCTGGCGGCCCCGGCGCGGGCGCGAACCACGAGGAGACGGTGGACCGGCTCTACCGGCTGCTGGTGGAGAACGCCCCCCTGGGTATCTTCCACTTCGACCGCGCACCCATCATCACCGCGTGCAACGAGCGCTTCTCAAGCCTCATCGGCACGTCGAAGCGCAACCTGGTGGGCCTGCAGCTCTTCACGCTGAGCGACGAGAACATCATTGCCTGCGTGCGCGAGGCACTGAATGGCCACAGCTGCGATTACGAAGGCGACTACCACGCCCTCACCACCGGCAAGGTGACGCCCGTGCGCATCCGCTTCGCCCCCTGCTATTCCGAGGACGGCAGCGTGGAGGGCGGCGTCGGCATCGTGGAGGACATCACCGACCGCCGCCGCGTGGAGGCCGAGCGCGAGGAGAACCTGGCCCAGATGGACCTGCTCTTCCGCGGCGCACCGGTGGGCATCGGCTTCCTGGACACGAACCTGCGCTACGTGCGCGTCAACGAAACGCTCGCGCGCATCAACGGCCTGCCGGCGGAGGCGCACCTGGGACGCACGCTGCCGGAGTTGCTCGGGGAGCCGGGCGCCATCGCGGAGCAGGGACCCCGGCACGTGCTGCGCACCGGCGAGCCCCTGGTCAACCAGGAGTCCACCTCCGACGAGGACCTGGGCGCCCCTGGCCCCCGCCGCTACTTCGCGGGCAGCTTCTATCCGGTGCGCACGCCCGACGGCCGCATCCTGGGCGTGGGCGTCCTCGTGGAGGACATCACCGAGCGCAAGCTCGCCGAAGAAGAGCGCGCGCACCTGTACCGCGAGGCCCAGGAGGCCATCCGCGTGCGCGATGACTTCCTCTCCATCGCGAGCCACGAATTGAAGACGCCGCTCACTCCTTTGAGCCTGCGTCTGGCCACGCTGGAGCGCCGCCTGGAGCGCGGCGAGAACCTGGACCCCAGCGTGCTGCGCCACGCGCGCCACCAGCTCACGCGCCTCACCGGCCTCATCAACGACCTGCTGGACGCATCCCGCATCGAAGCCGGCCGCCTGGCCCTGCACCCGGAATCCACCCGCTTCGACCTGCTGGTGGAGCAGACGCTCGCCGGCATGGAAGGCCAGAAGGGCAATCACACCTTCGACTTCGAACGCCCCCGGGAGCCCATCTCCGTCCACGGCGACACGTACCGGCTGGAGCAGGTCATCTCCAACCTGCTGGAGAACGCGCTCAAGTACAGCCCGGACGGCGGCAACATCCGCGTGCGGCTGTCGCTGAGCGACGACGTCGCGGTGCTGTCCGTGACGGACCCGGGCATCGGCATCCCGGAGGACCAGCAGCAGCAGCTCTTCGACCGCTACTTCCGCGCGCGCAATGCCTCCACCCGTTCCTACGGAGGACTGGGCCTGGGCCTCTACATCAGCCGCGACATCGTGGAGCGCCATGGCGGCCGCATCTGGGTGGAGAGCGAGGCGGGCCGGGGGTCCACCTTCTACGTCGCGCTGCCGACACTCTCCGCCGCGCGGCCTGCCCTCCCGCTCGCCTGGCCTGATCGGCACCTTCACTGAAGCGCCGGCCCCATTCCCGCTGAAAGAACTTCAGCCCTGCCTCTCCGCCCCCGACGGATGCCTCATCCAAAGGGCTGGAATCCCACGGTTTCCAGCCCTGGCACGCCCCCTGCTCCAGGTGTGTGCACGGGAGGGTGAGACACCCATGGAAAACATGACGATGAAGAGCGAGTCCCCTGTCAGCCGCGACAACGAGGGTTGGCTTGTCCGGGTGAAGGTCGGTGGGCGCATCCAGGAGGTGCGCTGCACCTCGGAGAACCAGGCGCGCTACTTCGCGGCCGTGCTGTCCTTCAACACCGCGGTGCCCCCCTCGCGCATGCGCCACTGACGCGCGAGGAGCAGGCGCCCGGCGTCAGGGATTGAGCCGGGCGATATCGGTCGACAGCACGTTGGCGAAGGACACCCAGCCCAGGTACGGCGCCATCAGCCACGGCGACTTGCGGTCCACGCGGCTGGCGGCGGCGGTGTACGCCGCGATGCTGCCCAGCAAGACCCAGTTCTCCACCGCCGCGGCCTTCAGCTGGCGCTTGCGGAAGAACAGGTGGGACCACGCGGCGTTGAGTCCCAATTGAACGAACCACAGGCACAGCGCGCGCGAACGCTGCGCGCCCGCCGGTGAGCCCCAGATGCGCCAGCCGGAGACAGCGATGAGCCCGTAGAGCGCCGTCCACACCGGCGCGAAGGCCTGCCGGGGCGGCTGGAACGACGGCTTCTTCAAGCGCTTGTACCAGCCCTGTTGGACGGCCTCGCGGGTGCTGCGCGAGTTCAGGAAGACCGCGCCCGCGGTGAGCGCACCGAAGGCGCCCAGCGCCACCATCGATTCACGGTTGAGCGTGGGGTTGTGTTCCAGGCCCTCGGAGCCTCCGAGCTCGCTGAGCTGCATGCTGTTCCTCCCGGACATGAAGAAGCCGTGTGCGAAGCCACAAGCTGTGTCCTGGGGCAACGGCCGGCCACGCACGCTTGCCTGGCCGGCCGGGTTCCTGATGGCCCGTGCATCATCCGGGCTGCCATGCTGCGCGCGCCGGAACTCCTGCTTCGCGGGACTCTCCGGGTCCTCCTGGATGCAGGTCCCATTTCGTGAGCGTGCGTGCGTGCTGGCGGGCCACATCGCGGAGTAGCGTGCCGTCACCGACCTCGCGGGGAGGGGCCGTGGCGAGTGGGACGTGGAAGACCATCCAGGAGCGCTGGCGCCATCACGGGCTCCCGATGTTGGGGATCGCGTTGGTGGCGACGCTCATCGCGTGGGCTTGCGACCGGGCCCACCTCCTCAAGGACACGGAGCACCTCGCCTACGACAAGGCCCTGGTGGAGTTCACCGGCGGCCGGGCGGCGTCCGGGCAGGTGGTCGTGGTGGCCATCGACCAGAGCACCATCGATGCCATCAGCCAGGACACGCAGCTCCAGATCAACTTCGGCAACTGGCCGTACACACGCACGCTGTGGGCGCGCATCGCGCAGGAGCTGAAGGCCGCGGGCGCGAGGGCCGTGCTGTTCGACGCGGTGATGGACGAGCAGTCGTCCGACAAGTCCGCCGACCTGGGCTTCGCGCAGGCGCTGCGGGAGACGGGCCTCCCCTTCTACGTGGGCATGGCGAGCAGCGGCTCCGCGAAGCCCCTGGTCCGCGCGGACTTCCAGGCCCCCGTGCCATTGAGCACTCCCGAGGCCGCGCCTCACCCCGAGCCTCCGGGAGACACCTTCCCGGAGGAGTTCGAGGACGCTCCCGCCCCAGCCCCCCCCGTGCTGACGCCAGAAGCCCGGGCGCGCGCGCTCGCCTTCCCCGTGAGCCGGACGGATGGGGAGGCGCTGCCCAGCCTCCAGGGCACGTCACGGGATCCCCGCTACCCGGTGCCCCCGACGCCCGCGCTGATTGGGGCGATGAGCGGGTTCGGGCTCGTGGACACGGAGGCGGACGGGGACGGCTCCATGCGGCGCACGAAGTTCGCGTACACGGACGGCATCAACACCTACGTGACGCTGCCGGTGCGCATGATGGCGGACCTGCTGGGCGCGAAGGAGGTCACGCTCTCCGGCCGCACGCTCCACCTGGGCGAGCACACGTGGCACGTGGACGACGACGGCGGCGCCGCGCTGGATTACGGAGGCCCGCTGGACACGCGCTTCCCACAGGTGACCCTCTTCGCCGTGCTGAACGACTGGATCCGCCGCAGCCAGGGCAAGTCCGTGGACCTGGACGCAGCCCTGTTCCAGGGGAAGGTGGTCATCATCGGCGGCACATCGGTGGGCCTCAACGACATCAAGGCCACGCCCTTCTCCTCCACGCAGCCCGGGCTGGTGAAGCAGGCCACGGTGGTGGACACGCTGCTGTCGGGCACGTTCATCACCCGCGCGCCCGCGGGCGTGGACCTGGGCCTGACGTTCTTCGTGGCGCTGGTGTCCGCGGTGCTGCTGATGACGGCGCGCTGGACGCCGCTGGAGGTGGCCTGGCCGCCGGTGCTCATCCTGGGGCTGTTCGTGCTCACGGGCGTGCTCCTCAAGACGTCACACACGCACGTGCTCATGGCGATGCCGGCGCTGGCGGGCGTGGGCGCCAGCGTGGCCGCGCTGGCGTTCAACCACCTGGTGGCCAACCGCGAGACGCAGTTCATCCGGCAGGCGTTCAATCGCTTCATGGAGCCGAAGCGGGTGGAGCAGATGATCCGCTCGCGTCAGCTGCCGCGCCTGGATGGGGAGAACAAGGAGATCACCGCGTTCTTCAGCGACATCCGCGGCTTCTCCACCTTCAGCGAGCGCTTCAAGGAAGACCCGCGCCAGCTGGTGCGCATCCTCAACACGTACCTCACGACGGTGAGCGGGGCGCTGCTGCGCGAGGGCGGGTGCCTGGACAAGTACATTGGCGACGCGGTGGTGTGCCTCTTCGGCGCGCCCATGGCCCAGGAGGACCACGCCGTGCGCGCGTGCCGGGGGGCGCTCGCGGCGAAGGCGGCGGTGGAGGTGCTGCGCGTGGACTTCCGGCGCCAGGGGTTCCCGGACGTGTACACGCGCATCGGCGTGAACAGCGCGGTGAACTTCGTGGGCAACTTCGGCAGTGACCAGCTCTTCAGCTACACGGCCATTGGCGACGGCATGAACCTGGCCGCGCGCCTGGAGGGCGCGAACAAGGCCTACGGGTCGGTCATCATGATTGGCCCGCGCACGTATGAGCTGGCGCGCGAGCACATCGAGGTGCGCGAGCTGGACCGGGTGCGGGTGGCGGGCAAGACGGAGGCCGTCACGGTGTACGAGCTGCTCGCGCTCAAGGGCCAGCTGGACGCCTCCACGCGGCACACGGTGGCGCGCTACCACGAGGCCCTGGGGCTGTACCGCGAGGCGCGCTTCGCGGAGGCCGCGGCGGTGCTGGAGGCGGAGGCCGCCCGGTCGCCGGAGGACGGGCCCACGGGGAAGCTGTTGGAGCGCTGCCGCGAATATCTGGAGTCGCCACCGGCGAAATTCGATGGCGTCGCGAATCTGGAGAAGTGACGGCGTATCAGGGTGGGGAGCACGACGATGAGACAATGGACCTGGGGCATCCTGATGCTGGCGCTGGGCGTGCCGGTGACGGCGGCGTGGGCGGTGAAGAAGGATGAGAAGCTCTACGTGAAGGCGCGCAACACACGCGTGCTCAAGAGCGCGGCGCCCACCGCGGACGTGGTGGCGGTGCTCCAGCCCGGGCAGCAGGTGACGTGGAAGGGCGCGGATCCGAAGAACGCGCAGTGGCACCAGGTGACCGAACCCGGCGGCAAGCCCGGCTACGTGTTCCAGACGAACCTGTCCACGAAGCCGCCCGACATGGAGCTGGTGGCCAAGGACGGCAAGACGCGCACCATCGACCCTGCGGCCTTCGTGTCCAGCGGCGCGGCGGTGAAGGCGCTGAGCCCGGGCGCGGAGAAGTACGGCAACGCGAAGGGCGGCGGCTACTCGAACGCGGTGTCTCAAATCAAGACGCTGGAGGCCCTGGCGAAGCGGGTCACGCCCGTGGAGATCGACGCGCACGTGAAGCAGGCCGGGCTGTTCCCCGTGGTGGCGCCCAACACGAAGCTGGGTGCCCAGGCGAAGAAGGTGAGCAAGTGATGCGCTCGCGCATGGGATTGCTGGTGGCGGCGGGCCTGGGCCTGACGTCGTGTGCCCAGCTGACGCAGGGGCTGAAGAAGGCGAACCTGGGCGATGACGTGAACCGGGTCGTGGTCGCGTCGGAGAAGGTGCAGTCCTGCGACAAGCTGAAGGTGGAGCCGGCCATCCAGGAGGAGTACGCGCTGGGCAGCGCGCTGGCCATCCACTGGGCACAGCAGAGCGGCGGGCTGATGCTGTCCGGCGCGGCGGAGGAGAAGCTGAACACCTACGTCAACACGGTGGGCCGCAACCTGGCGATGCAGTCCCCCCGGCCGGAGCTGGCCTGGACGTTCGGCGTGCTCAAGGACACGGAGCGCTTCAACGCCCTGTCCGCGCCCGCCGGCTACGTGTTCGTCACGCGCCGGCTGCTCCAGGGTGTGGACAACGAGGCGCAGCTCGCGGGCGTGCTGGCGCACGAGATTGCCCACGTCGTGCTCAAGCACGCGCTGCACCAGTACGTCTCCGTGAAGGTGAGCACGTGCAAGGGCGCCGCGGTGACGGGCGCCGTGGTGTCGACGGTCGCCTCGAAGGTGGTGGGCGCCAGCCGGTTGGATGGCCGCCTGGACCTGGACGCGGACACGGAGCTGATGGGGAAGATGGTCGAAGGGACCGTGGACGCCTTCGGCAAGGGCAACCGCAAGGACGAGGAGCTGGCGGCGGACGCGCTCGCGGTGGAGCTGCTGCTGTCCGCGGGCTACGACCCGGGGGAGTACTCGCTGTTGCTCGGGAAGACGACGGGGGGCGGCGGGCTCTGGGCGAACCACCCCAGCAAGGAGGACCGCCAGGAGCAGATCGCGGACCTGCTCAAGGCACGGCAGAAGGAGACGGATCCGCTCGCGCGGGTGGACGTGGCGTCGCTCCAGCGCCCTGCCCTGCCCGCGGCCTTCGCCGTCGTGGGGCCCGTGAAGAAGTCCACGGGCGTGGCGAAGGACGCGAAGTAGGCCGCGGCTTCAGCGCACCGTGGCCTGGCTGAGGGCGCGGTGCACGGACTCCAGGGCCTTGCGCGCCTCCAGCAGCTCGGCGCGCTCGGCGGTGAGGGACGCGACCTGCTGGGCCAGCACGTCGCGTTCACCCTGGAGCGTCTCCACGGCGCGGCGCAGGGAGGAGGACTCGTCCTTGGCGCCTTCCAGCTCCACGGCGAGGCGCTCCTCTTCCGCGAGGCTGTCGGCCAGGGCCAGCTTGCCGCGCGTGACGACCTGCTCCAGCGCGTCGTGCTCCTTCGCGGCGGCCTGGAGGGCCTGGCGGGATTCCTGGAGGGACAGGAGCGCTTCGTCGCGCTCGCCTTCCAGGGCGGCCAGTTCGCGCTCCAGGTCGGCGAGCAGCTTCACGCGGCCCTCCATCTCCGCGGACAGGCGGCGGGCCTCGTCCATGCGCAGCCGGGCCTCCTCGGTGGCCTTCTCCGCCTGGCGGCGGGCCACTTCGAGGTCCTGGGTGAGCGTGAGGTTGAGCGCCTTGACCTTGGTGAGCTCCGCCTGGAGGTGGGTGATGCGCTCCACGGCGCGCTGGCCGGCTTCCGCGACGGTGGCGGGCAGCGGCTCCGGGCGCGGGTTCTCGCGCACGGCCTTGAGGCGGGCCTTGAGGCGCTCGCGGCGGGATTCGGAGTCCAGCTCCTCGCGCGGAGGCGCGGGCGTCTGCACCTCGACGGGGGCGGGCGCGGCTTCCTGCCGGGCCACCACCGTCTCGGTGGTGGTGACGGTGGAGGCCTGGACGGCAGCGTACGTCGTCATGGGCTCGGCCTCGGAAGGCATGCGGAGGGCCTGAACGCCCATCCGTCCATCGAACTGTACTCCGGGCGGCGGGCCCGCGAAGGTGGCCGGAGCCGCCCGGGGCGCTTCCGCCTGGGCCATCGCCGGAGGCGGCGAGGCGAACGTGACCGGCGCGCCCCGCGTGTCGGCGCGCGGAGCTTCCACGGGCGCCGGCGGATTCGCGAAGGTGGCGCGAGGCGCTTCGGCATGCGCCGTCGGGCTCGCGAACGTCGCACGCGGAGCTTCAGCCTGGGGAAGCACCGGAGCGGAGGCTTCCGCATGCGGCGCGGCCGGGGCCGGACGCTCCACGCGGGCGACCTCGGCGCGCAGCGCTTCCGTGTGCGTCACCGAGTGGGCCAGCGGCGCCACGCGCGTCGGATCCACATGCGTGGCGGCTTCCGGACGCGCCGTCAGCGCATCCCAGCGCGCGGCGGCCGGCGCGGACGTCTCCACGTGCGTGGGCGTCGGCTCGGCGCCCAGGGGCTCCTGCACGAAGGCCTCGACCGCGGCCTCCCGCTGCTGCGCGACGTGCGCGGCGGACAGGCTCCACGCGGACGCGGCGACCGCCTCCGCCACTTCGCGATGCGACACCGGCGACACGGCGTCCGCGTCCCAGACGGACTCCTCGGGCACGGTCTCCTGCGCCACGTTCCAGCCGGGCGCGGACTCCTGCGAGTCCGGCTCCAGCCACGGCGCGGGCGGCGCGGCTTCCTCTTCGTGCCGGGCCTCCGGGGACACCAGCGCGGACAGCGCGTGGGACACCGGCGAGAACGTCGGCGCCGTCACCGCGGGCAGGGCCTGCGCGGCCGGGGGCGGCGCGGCGGTGCGGGCGGACGGTGCGTTCAGCGCGGCCTCCAGCGCCTCGGCGGCGGTGGGACGCGGGCCGGCGCGGCGATCGATGCGCGAGCGCACCTCGGAGGACAGGTCCGGAGATTCCGCGACGGGCGCAGTCGCTTCCGGCGCGGCGGGCTCCTGGCTGGCGGCGGTCCCCGTGGGGTCGGCCGGGTCGAGGGCACCCGTCAGCGCCCCCAGGCGGAGGCGCGGCTTCGCGCGGGACACGTTCTGTTCGAAGGCTTTCTTCATGGGGAAATCTCAGCCGGCTTTCGTCGCGGTGCCGGCCTTCACCGCCGCGGCGTGCGCGGCCACCAGGCGCGGCAGCACGTTGTCCAGCATCGCCTGGATGTCGCTAGCGCCCTTGGACGTGGGGTCCGCCACGAACACCGGGCGGCCCTCGCTGGAGGCCTGCGCGAACTTGGTGCACTGCCGGATGATGGTGGGCAGCAGGTACTCGGGGTAGTGCGTCTGGAGCGCCTCCAGCGCCTCCTTCGCCAGCTTGAAGGTGGCGTTGAAGGAGTTCACCACGATGAACACGTGGTCCAGCACGTGGTTCAGGTCCTCCTCCAGGCTCTGCACCGTTTCGAACAGCAGCTTGAGGCCGTGGAAGGACAGGAAGTCCGCGAGCACCGGCACGAACAGGTCGTTCGCGGCCATCAGCGCGTTGAGGTTGAGCAGGCCGAAGGACGGGGGCGCGTCGAAGACGATGAAGTCGTACTGCGACTCCACGTCCTTGAGCGCGTTGCGCAGCTTGAACTCACGGCCGGCCATGGGCATCAGCGCCAGGTCCACCGTGGACATGCTCAGGTTGGACGGGATGAAGTCCAGGTTGGGCAGGGTGGACTTCTGCACCACCTGCGCGAGCGGCGTCTTGCGCACCAGCACGTCCAGCAGCGTCTTCTCGAAGTCCTCGCCCTCGTAGCCCAGGCACTTGGTGGCGTGGCCCTGGCTGTCCAGGTCGATGAGCAGCACCGCGTAGCCCAGCTCCGCCAGGCGCCACGCGTAGGACGTGGACAGGGACGTCTTGCCGGTGCCGCCCTTGAAGTTGAGGAAGAGCTGGCGGCGGAGGCCCGCGGTGGGCGGGAACTTGTTGAGCGTCGTGCGCAGCTCCCACACGTCTTCCGGGCCGTAGGCGTCCTTGCGCAGCTCCGAGGGGATGGACTTCGGAGTCACGCCGAGCATCTCGGCTACCTGCTTCGAGCTGTACGTCGGCGCTTCCATGAACGACCCTTCGGATGACGTGTGAGGCTTGGGCTCGCTGCACCTTGCCTCAAGCGGCGAAGTATTTGTGCCCCCTTCGCACGATGGCCCCCCGGGCCACCAGCAGGGCAACAGCCTCCTGGGCCAGCTCCGCCGGAGCGGACAGCCCGGACGTCAGCTCGGCGAGCGAGCGTCCCCGGACGGCGACCCGCACCTCCTGCAACATCGCCCCACACAGCGCTTCCACGGGAGACGGACCGCGCTTGGGGGGAACCGGCGGCGGGGTGGAAGGCGCGGGCGCGCGGGCGGGAGGCGGCGCGCCCATGGCGACCAGCGCGGCCTGCACGGGCGTCCGCCGCGTGGCGGGCGGCACGGGCGCGGCGGGAGGAACGGCGGCCACCGGACGCGACGGCGGCGCGGAAGGGCCCGAAGCGAAGGACACGGGCCCGCCATTCGCGACCCGGGCGGGAGCGGGAGCCGCGCCCTGCATCACGGCCGGTGCGGAGCGGGCCACGCCCACGGTGGCGACCGCGAGCGCGGGGGCGGCGGTCCACTGGGAGGTGTTCGCGGCGACGTCCGAGAGCGACATCGGCACAGTGGAGTGCGCGGGAATCAAGGGGATGGGCTGCTGCGTCGCGACCGGGGCACCTGCCTGTTGCGGCACGGCACCGACGGCCACCGGCTGCACTTGCGCCATCGCCGCGTGTTGCACGCTGGCCATCGGCTGCGAGCCCTGCACCGCCACAGGCTGCGCGGCATTCACCATCGGCTGCGTGGCATTCACCATCGGCTGCGCGGCATTCACCGCCACGGGCTGCGCGGCGTTCACCGCCACGGGCTGAGCCTCCGCGACCACGGGAGCCGCGCGCACGGGCTCCACGGGCTTCACTTCCAGCGTCGCGCGCACGGGCTTCACGGGCAGCGTCGCCAGCCGGCGGATCTCCCGGCGCCGGTGCGCATCATCCAGTGCGACCACCGCGGACACGTCGTGACCCAGGATGCGCGACAGGCTCTGCGCCGCCGCCTTGCGCACGCGCGCCTCGCCGTCATCCAGCGCGCTCAAGAGCAGCGTCCGCGCGTTCTCACCCCGGCCCGCGCCCAGCGCCAGCGCCGCCAGCGCGCGGACCTCCGGATCCGTGTCGTGGATCGCGTCCTCGCCCAGCCGCCGCGCCGTCTCCCCTTCCAACCCCAGGGCCAGCAGCGACGCACGACGGCGCACGGACCGGTCCGAATCCTTCATCGCCTGCGCCAGATGCGGCGCCGCGTCCTTCGGCGCCAGCACCAGCAGCGCCTTCAACGCCGCGATGCGCACCTCCGGCACCGGAGACGACAGGAGCGGCGACACCACCGACGCGCCCTCTTCCCGGCACAGCCCCGCGAACGCCTGCACCAGCGCCACCTGCGCCGTCGCGTCCGTCTCCGCGTGCAGCGCCGCCGCCAACGCGGGCGCCGCCGCCGGATGCGCCAGCGCCTTCAGCCGCTCCGCGGCCCGCACCCGCGCCGCCGCGTCCGCCGCCGACAGCTCCCGCACGGAGAACCCGAACAGCGTCTCGTCCGTGGTGCTGCCCGTATGCCCGGACAGCTCCGCCATCTGCTCCGGGCTCACCCGCAGGCGGCCCTCGCTCTGCAGCCGCTGCGCCTCGCGCGCCACCGGCGACAGCCCCGAAGAATCCGCCGCGCCCGAGGAGCTCGCGTGCGACCGGTTCGGAATGGGCGGCGCGGGACGCTCCATCCACGGCACGATCGGCTCCGAGGACTTCAGCGGCACCGCGGGACCGCTGTACGGCGCGCGCACCGCGGGCACGTCCCCACGGAGGATCACCTCGCTGCGCAGCTGCGAGATGAACGACGCCAGGTCGAACCCCAGCTCGTCGTCATCGTCGTCCGTCACCGCGCGCGTCTGCCCGGAGGAATGGATCCGGCTCGCGTCCAGCAGCTTCTCCATCAGCTGGTTGCGCTCCAGCCGCAGCGCGTGGTTGAGCCGCGTCAGCTCCTCGCGCTCGGCCTGCGCACGGCCGCTCTTCACCTCCAGCTCGGCCAGCTCGCGGCGCAGGTCCAGCTCGCGCTGGTGCGCCTCCGACAGGTCTTCCTTGAGGTGCGAAAGCTCGTCGCGCGCGGACGCCAGCTCGCCATGCAACTGCTGCGCACGGGCCTCGAAGTAGACGATCTTTTCGAGTGCGCTCTTGAGCAGCGCGTCCGGACGCTCGTCACTCACGACTGGCTCTGGCCTCCCCGCGAAGGCGCTCGGCGGCGCTCCCCGGTTCGCGACACCGAAGGGACTCCCCGGCTTCCCGACTCGTCGTCGGGGGGGGCACCTTATGTCAGCCCTACGTGCTACGTAAACCACGGAAACACCAGGGGTTTTCCCCCGCCGGGACACGCTGTGATTGACAACGCCGCCCAGGCCGATTTTTCGGCCTCGCGCCCGCGTGCACGCATGGTCCAATGCGCGTCATGGCCCCTTCGCGCATCGACACCGCCGTGACCCGGATGTTGGGCATCCGCTATCCCATCATCGCCGCCCCCATGTTCCTGGTGTCCAACGCCGCGCTGCTGGAGGCCGCCGGACGCGCGGGCGCCATCGGCGCGGTGCCGTCGCTCAACTACCGCACCGCGCAGGCGTACCGGGACTTCCTCGCCACGTTCCCGAAGGACGTGCCCTTCGGCGTGAACCTCATCCTCAAGTGGGCCGAGCGCCTGGAGGAGGACGTGGCCGCGACGGTGGAGCGCAAGGTGCCGCTGGTCATCACCAGCCTGGGTGACCCCACGCCCATCGTGGAGCGCGTGCACGCGTACGGCGGCAAGGTGTGGAGCGACGTGATTTCGCTGCGCCATGCGGAGAAGGCCGTGAAGGCCGGCGTGGACGCGCTCGTCGCGGTGGGCAGCGGCGCGGGTGGCCACGCGGGCAACCTCAGCCCCCTGGTGCTGGGGCCGTGGCTCAAGGCGGAGCTGGGCGTGCCGGTGGTGCTCGCGGGCGCGCTCTCCACGGGACGCCACCTGGCCGCGACGCTCGCGCTGGGCCTGGATGGCGCGTACGTGGGCACGCGCTTCCTGGCCACGGAAGAGGCGGGCGCCGCGCCCGACTACAAGCAGGCGCTGGTGGACTCCAACCCGGAGGACCTCGAGTACACGAAGGAGGTGACGGGCGTGCACGGCAACTTCATCAAGAGCGCGCTGGAGCGCTTCCGCGCGGGCCAGGGCAAGGCGTGGAAGGACACCTGGAGCGCGGGCCAGGGCGTGGCCTTCGTGAAGGACGTGCTGCCCGCCGCCACCGTCGTCGAACGCATGGTGCGCGAGTACTCCGAAGCGCGCGCCGCGCTGCCGTCCGAATCCTGAAGCAGCACTGAAGCAGCCCGGGTTTGAGCGCCCCGCTTCCGGCCACGTCCCGCCGGAAGCGCGCGGTCTCCCCGGACCCTTGAAGCCGTCGCGAATCGCACGAAGCAACCTGGCACGTCGGGCGACCTCTCACGGCCTTCCCGTGACGTCATGGGAGGGGCGGAGGCGCATCCGCCTACCACCCCGGTTCGGCGCGCGCGACGCGCAAGAAAAATCACCCGGGAAGCCTTGCGAAACGCGCGCGTGGGAACGGCGGAAACGGCGGATTGTCGCGGGTTTGCGGGCCCTGTCCGAACGCCCGGAGATGTCAGACCCCACTCTTAATCTGTGTCTCACGAGGTCACGCAAGGCAGCGACTTCTCCCCGGTACCTCTCCGTCTGAAAAGCGGGGGGAGAAGCTCCTCTTTCGACAGGTTTTCCACGCCATGGAACAACGACTGGCAACCCTCATTGGAAACGCGGTGCGAGTGGCCCGGCAGCGGCTGGAGCTGACGCAGGCCGATGTCGCCGAGCGCGTTGGCATCGCCACCGAGGTGTACGGGCGGCTGGAGCGCGGGCACATGCTGCCCAGCGTGCGGACGTTGCGGAAGCTGTGCCTGGTGCTCAGCTGCTCATCGGACGTGCTGCTCGGGTTGAGCGCGACGGCGGCGGTGACGGAGGACGGCGCGCCGCAGGTGGCGGAGGATCCGCCGGAGTACCGCGAGCGTCCGGAAGTGCGGCGCCTCTTGCGCACCGTGCGCAAGCTGGACTCCCCGCGCCTGCGCCTGCTGGGGCAGGTGGCGCACGCGCTGGAGCGATGAACCGCTGAAGCGCTACTCGGCCGCGGGCTCCGCGTTCGCGTCCTCGGACGCCGGCGCTTCGCGGTGGACAGGGGGGGATGAAGTCCCGGCGACGGGCAGCCGGAGGATGAAGCGCGCACCGCCTTCCGAGCGGTTCTCCGCCTCCAGCGTTCCGCCCGCGCGCGCCACGTAGTCGCGGCAGAGCGCCAGGCCCAGGCCGGTGCCCTTGCCGGGCGGCTTCGTGGTGAAGAAGGGCTCGAAGAGGCGCGGCAGCGCGGCCTCGGGGATGCCCGGCCCGTTGTCCTCCACCTCCACCCGCACGCGGCCGTCCTCCATGCGCGCGCGCAGCATCACGTGCGCGTGCCGGCTGGGGCGCATGGACTCCAGCGCGTCCGCGGCGTTGAGCAGCAGGTTCACCAGCACCTGCACCAGGTGACGGGCCGTGACGCGCGCGGGGGCCAGCCCCGGCGCGACGTCGTGCTCCACCACGCCCAGGCTCCGCAAGCGCACCGACGCCAGCCGCTGCGCCTCGGCCAGCGTCTCCGCCACGTCGCAGGACTCCGCGCCGTCGGGGGCCTCGCGGGCGAACAGGCGCAGGTCGGTGACGATCTGCTGGATGCGCATCACGCCCTGCTGCGTTTCATCCAGCACGCGCAGCACGTCCTCCAGGTCATCCGGGGAGCCGTGGGCCCATTCCTCCTGGAGGTAGTGGAGGTTCGACTTCACGTACGCGAGCGGGTTGTTCACTTCATGGGCCACGCCCGCGGCCAGCTGCCCCACCACCACCAGCCGCTCCACCTCCGCGCGCTGGCGCTCCACGCGCGCGCGGCGCGACTCGCTCTCCGCCAATTGGCGCAGGGCCTCCACGCGCTCCAGGTGCGCGGTGCGTTCGGCCGCGCGCAGCTTCCGGAAGGCCTCCGCGCCGTGCGCGGACACCGCGAACACGAAGAGGAGGCTGATGCACTGGCTGACGAACGCCGTCCAGGGCACGGCCGCCAGCCACATCATCAACACCACCGCCAGGAGCGTGCCTCCCATGGCGGACCACACCGGCAGCCGCTGGCCCGGGACGAAGACGGTGACGAAGAGGGGCACCGTGTAGAAGGAGGGGAACAGCGGGCTCGCCAGGCCTCCGGTGAGGTGGATGCACACGGCGAGCGCCGTCAGGCTGATGGTGCCCGCCGCGATGCCGCTGAACGGAGGGCGCAGCCACCCCGCGCCCACCACCGCCCCCAGCACGAGGAACGCTCCGGCCCAGAACCAATACACCGCGAGGAAGTCCGCGCGGAAGCCGCCCAGCACCAGCGGGTGCGCCAATGCGCCCAGCGCGATGAGCAGCGAGCACCACCAATACGTCCGCCGCCGGACCCGCCGACGGGCCCGGACATCTCCGTCCGCGTCGTCCCACGCTCTGGCGGCTGGAGGCGTCACCCCGGGCTAGTCCGCCCGAGCGCGCTGCGCGGCGGGACGGGCCAGGTGGCGCTTCGCGTACGCCTGCAGCCCCGGGAAGTCCTTCGTGCGGCCCAGCGCACCGGCCCACGCGAGCAGCGACGCCATGAGCACGTCCGCGGCGCTGAAGCGCGAGCCCACCAGGAACTCGCGCCCCGCCAGCCGCGCGTCCAACACGCGCGCGGCGTCGTGGAAGCGCTGCACCGCGCGGTCCGCCAGCGCGGGGACGCGGTGGGCTTCCGGCAGGGACTGGGTGTGTTCGAGGAAGTCCTCCAGCTGCGGCTCCAGTGTGGTCACCGCGAAGGAGATCCACTGGTAGTACTCGGCGCGCTCGGGCGTGCCGGGCGCCGGGGCCAGCCCCTTCTCCGGGAAGCGGTCCGCCAGATGGAGCAGGTGCGCGGTGGACTCCATGACGGGCTGTCCGCCGTCCTCCAGCGCGGGCACGACGCCCAGAGGGTGGACGTGCTGGACGTAGTCCGGGTGCTTGTGCGCGCCACTCGCCAGGTCCACGCGGACCAGCTCGTACGGCACCCCCAGCTCCTCCAGCAGCCAGCGCGGACGCGTCGAACGCGTGCGGGGCGCGAAGTACAGCTTCATGTCGTGTCCTCCCGTGGACGGCTCAATCTGCGGGACTTCCCCAAACGCACCGCGTCCCGCCCCCGTTTCTTCGCCTGTCCGCCGCCGGAGGGCAAGATGGGGTCAGGACACACCGCGCGGAGCCGGCACCCGCGGCACTCGGCGCCGCTCCACACCGCCTCGAAGAGGGCGGTGGTCCGGTCGATGGTGTCGAAGTCCTCCGTCACGAAGCCCATCTCGAAGTTGCGGACGTCATTGCCCTTGGCGCCCAGTCCCGCGCCGGTGAGGTTGGCGCTTCCCAGGTAGACCCAGGCGCCATCCACCACCACCGCCTTGAAGTGCACGCGCGGGCACACCTTCAGTTCCAGCCCCCCCTTCACCAGCCGCGAGCGCGCGTCGAACGCCGCCCGGAAGGGCCGGCTGGGCAGCTCCGCATGCAACAGCCGCAGCGCCACGCCCCGGGCGGCCAGCCCATCCAGCACCTCCAGCAGCGGCACGAACGCGCCCTTCGCCCGCTCCACGTACATGGCCTTCACGTTGGCGGTGGCCATCCACACCGACTCGCGCGCGTGGGCCAGCTTGCGCAGCACCACCTCCTGGTACAGCGCGCGCCCCGACAGCAGCTCCGCGTCGATGGGTCTCATCATGTCACCCAGCGTCGCACATGGGATTACACCGCACCATCCCCCACCCCGCGCTTCCGTTGGCCGGTGGAAGGAGGACGGGCCAGCGGCTTGACCGGTGACCCGGGGTCATTTAACTCCGGGTCATGGCGGGAGCACTGGCCGCGAAGCGGGTCATTCCCCTGCGGGCACGGCGGGACGAGGACAAGGAAGCGCGGCGGCGGGAGCTGCTGGACGCGGCGCGCGCGCTGTTCGAGGCCACGTCGTTCGCCCAGGTGAAGATGGCGGACGTCGCGGCGCGCACGGGCCTGGCGAAGGGGACGGTGTTCCTCTACTTCCCGACGAAGGAGGCGCTGTTCCTGGCGCTCCTGGACGACCTGCTCACCGCGTGGTTCGCGAAGCTGAACGGCCAGCTGTCCGAAGGCGGCGTGTGGACGGGCCACCAGCTGGCGCGCACGGTGGCCCTGTCGCTGGTGGGCGAGGAGACGTTCACGCGGCTGCTGGCGCTGGCGCAGACGGTGCTGGAGCAGAACGTGACCGTGGAGCAGGCGCGGGCGTTCAAGGAGCGCGTGCTCGTGTCCATGGGGACGACGGCGGCGCTGCTCCAGCAGCGGCTGCCCTTCCTCACGCCCCAGACGGCGGTCCAGCTCATCCGCCACGTGCACGCGCTGATGACGGGCCTGCGGCAGATGGCGGACATCGCGCCCGTGGCGCGCGAGGTGCTGACGCTGCCGCACATGGCGCCCCTGCGCGTGGACTTCACCGCCGAGCTGACGGCGGCCATCACCACCCTTCTTCACGGGCTAGAGGCCCGTTGACCCACCCCTCACGCGTTCTTGAAGAAACGGAGCCCGTCATGCTTGAAGCCGTCGCGTCCCTCCTTCCCCAGGCCACGGTTGAAGTGGACCGCATCCGCGCGGTGTTCGAGTCGCAGCGCGCCAACCGCTGGAACCTGTCGCGCAGCACTCCAGCGGAGCGCATCGCGAGGCTGCGCAAGCTGCGCGAGGCCATCATCGCGCGGCGCGAGCAGCTGGCGGAGGCCATCCACCAGGACTTCCGCAAGCCGGCGATGGAGGTGGAGCTGACGGAGATCCACCCGACGCTGGAGGAGCTGAACCACACGGTGAAGCACCTGAAGTCGTGGATGAAGCCCAAGCGCGTGGCGACGCCGCTGACGCTCAAGGGCGCGTCCAGCCACGTGCGCTTCGAGGCGAAGGGCGTGGTGGTCATCCTGTCGCCGTGGAACTACCCGTTCCAGCTGCTGGCGGCGCCGCTCATCGCGGCCATCGCCGCGGGCAACGCGGTGATGCTCAAGCCCAGTGAGAAGACGCCGCACACGTCGCGCTTCCTGGCGAAGCTGGTGCGGGACGTGTACCCGGAGAACGAGGTGGCGGTGTTCGAAGGCGGCGCGGAGGTGGCGGAGGCGCTGCTCCAGCACCCGTTCGACCACTTCTTCTTCACGGGCAACCCGAACATCGGCCGCAAGGTGATGATGGCGGCGACGAAGTTCCTCTCCAGCGTGACGTTGGAGCTGGGCGGCAAGTCGCCGGTCATCATCGACGAGTCGGCGAACCTGAAGGCGGCGGCGGAGGCGCTGGCGTGGGGCAAGTTCGTCAACGCGGGCCAGACGTGCGTGGCGCCAGACTACATCTACGTGCCGGCGTCGAAGCAGCAGGCGTTCCTGGAGGCGTTCAAGGCGGTGCTGACGCGCTTCTACGGCGAGACGGAAGCGGAGCGTCAGGCCAGCCCGGACTTCGCGCGCGTGGTGGATCCGGCGGCGTGGCGGCGGCTCAAGGAGGTGCTCGACCGCACGGTCGCCGCGGGGGCGAAGGTGGAGGCGGGCGGTACGGCGGATGGGCCGTCGCGATACGTGTCGCCCACGGTGTTGTCCGGAGTGACGACGCGGATGCCCATCATGGAGGGCGAAATCTTCGGGCCGGTGTTGCCGGTGCTGACGTACGAGCGGCGCGAGGAGGTCTACGCGCACATCAACGAAGGCGGGAAGCCGCTGGCGCTGTACGTGTTCTCCCAGGACTCGAAGATGGTGGAGGAGGTGCTCCAGCACACGACGTCGGGCGGGGTGGTGGTGAACAACGTGCTCATCCACGTGGCGAACCCGAACCTGCCGTTTGGCGGGGTGGGGATGAGCGGGTTGGGGAACTACCACGGGCACTACGGCTTCAAGACGTTCAGCCACGAGCGGGCGGTGATGGTCCAGTGGATGAAGTCGCTGGCTGCCGTGTTCTTCCCGCCGTACCGGGGAAAGGCCCAGGAATGGGCCTCCCGCGCGACCCGGATGCTGGAGTAGGCACGGGCGAGGGAAAGAGGAGCCGGCATGCGCGTGGTGTCAGTGGAGGAGGCCCTGGTCCCCGGAGACCTGCAGGCGGTGTTCGACCGCCTCCAGGCGCGCCGCTGGGAGCTGGCGAAGACGGGGCCGAAGGAGCGCCTCGCGCGGCTGGAGAAGCTCAAGGCGCTGCTGCTGGAGCGGCGTGAGGAGCTGGCGGACGCGCTGCACGAGGACTTCCACAAGCCCGCGGCGGAGGTGGAGGCGACGGAGATCCTCCCCGTGCTGCTGGAGCTGGCGCACGTGCAGAAGCACCTGAAGGCGTGGATGAAGCCGCGCAAGGTGGGGGCGCCGCTGCTGCTCGCGGGCACGAAGAGCGAAGTGCATCCGGAGCCCCGGGGCGTGGTGCTCATCCTGGCGCCGTGGAACTACCCGTTCCACCTGCTGGTGTCGCCGCTGGTGGCGGCGGTGGCGGCGGGCAACGCGGTGTTGTGCAAGCCGAGTGAGAAGACGCCGGGCACGGCGCGCTTCCTGGCGCAGCTGCTGCGGGACGTCTTTCCGCAGGACGAGGTGGCGCTGGTGGAGGGCGGGCCGGAGGTGGGCGAGGCGCTGCTGCGGCTGCCGTTCGACCACTTCTTCTTCACGGGCGGGCCGCGCGTGGGCCGGCGGGTGATGGAGGCGGCGGCTCGGCACCTGGCGGGCGTGACGCTGGAGCTGGGTGGGAAGTCGCCGGTCATCGTGGATGCGTCGGCGGACGTGGACGCGGCGGCGGAGCGGATTGTGTGGGGGAAGTTCCTCAACGCGGGGCAGACCTGCATCGCGCCGGACCACGTCTGGGTGCACGCGTCGAAGGAGGAGGCGCTGCTGACGGGGATGAAGGCGGCGCTGGAGCGCTTCTACGGAAAGACGGAGGAGGCGCGGCGGGCGACGCCGGACTTCTGCCGGATGGTGGATGACAGCGCGTTCAAGCGCGTGTGCGGCCTGCTGGACAAGTCCGTGACGCAGGGGGCGCGGGTGGTGGCGGGAGGCGGCGTGCACGCGGAGACGCGCTACATCGCGCCCACGGTTCTGGCGGACGTGACGCCGGAGTCGGCGGTGATGGACGAAGAGATTTTTGGACCGCTGTTGCCGGTGCTGCGCTTCGAGTCACTGGATGAAGTGGTGATGCAGGTGCGCGCGGGCGGCAAGCCGCTGGCCATGTATGTCTTCAGCCACGAAGAGGCCACGGTGGAGCGCCTGCTGAAGGAGACGAGCGCGGGCGGCACGGTGGTGAACAACGTGGTGTTGCACAACGTGAACCCGCACCTGCCCTTTGGTGGCATCGGGCAGAGCGGCCTGGGCGCGTATCACGGCGAGGCGGGCTTCAAGGCCTTCAGCCACGAGCGAGCGGTGGTGCGGCAGGGCCGCACGGCCTTCACGAACCTGTTCTTCCCGCCGTACCGGGGCAAGTCCCAGCGCCTGGCACGGCTCGCGGGCAAGTTGTTCGAGTAGGAAGAGCGCGGATGCATCGCGGAGACTTCAGAGAGAGCGACGGCTCTCAAGAATCCAACCTGCACTGAGCGCCACGAAGGCGAGCCCTGCCAGAAGAAAGTTCCCAGGCTTGTAAGAGAGCGGCATGAACGGTCTGGGTCTGAAGAAGTCCCTGGTGGCTTCTGACTGCGCGGTCGCAAGCATTCGATTTCCTTGGCCGTAGCGAAGAAAGCGCCGAACGAAAGCGAGCAGCGAGGGTTCGAAGTCATGAGCCACGGCAGCTTGCGCGCACCACCCGAGCATGCCCGTTCTGGACAGGCGCATTCCCAGGTCGACGTCCTCTCCAACAGCGAGCGGAAATGACTCTCGAAATCCGCCAACGCGCTCCAATGCTCCACGATGCACGAGCGCATTCGCTGAAATGAGATACTGCGGCCTCCCATCTTCCGACCAGGCCATGGGCCGAAGGACTCCCTGGCTCTGCTAATAGCCAGCGGAAGGAGCCAACGGAAGACCACCGGGGCGTCGAGCGAAGAGGACGAACGTCATGTCCCCTGAACTTCGCCGCCTCATCGGCGACTTGAAAGTGTCGCCCTCGGCTTCTGATCACTCCGCGGCAAATGGCACGACTCACGGGTGGGCCATCAAGACTGGCGGGCAGGCCGCCCGAACAATTCCATACAAACAAACAACATCCACCCCTCTTCGTTGACTCGTCAGCCTGACAACCGACGGCGTTGGGCCAACGCTTGCCTCCCGGGGGACCCATGAAGGAGCGAACTCCAGCGGGACAAGCCCTACGGGTGGGGGCTTGCTTCATTCTGCCATGGGTGGGCTTGCTGTTGGGTTGCACCGGCCAGGACAAGCCTTCTCGCCCCGACGAAGTCTGCGTCCCATCCCCTTGTGGCGACGCAGATGCCGGACAGCCAGTGGATGCCGGAATGGATGGGGGCGGAGTGCAGGCCCCGTCGGCCATTGACCCCACCGTCCCGACGGATTTCGGGGCCTCCATCGGGTTTCTCTACGAGGGCCCGAACCCGGTGCAGCCGGGCGTGGTGGCTGGCGCACTGGAGCCACGCCGGGTTGCAGTCGTTCTCGGGAAGGTGCTGGGAAGGAATGGACAGCCCATCCCAGGTGCTCGCATTGGCGTTCTCGCCCGCTCCGAGCAGGGCCACACGCTCACGAATGCCCATGGTGAGTACTCGCTTGCTGTGAATGGGGGCGGGGCACTCACGCTCGAAGTGGAGAAGCCAGGCTTCCTGCCCCTCCAGCGCCGGGTGGATGTTCCCTGGCGGGAATTCGTTCCACTCCCGGAGGTGGTTTTGACCGCCTTGGATTCCAACGTCACGGCCATCACGCCTGGAGCAGCGGACATCCAGGTCGCGCGTGGGAGCGTGGTGGAGGACAGCGCCGGCCGCCGCCAGGCCACCCTGTTGTTCGCGCCGGGGACACAGGCGGAGATGCTCCTGCGCGACGGGACCCATGTTCCCCTGAACGGTCCGCTTCATGTGCGCGCGACCGAATACACCGTGGGGCCCGAGGGTCCCACGGCGATGCCGGGCACGCTGCCAGCCACCAGCGGCTACACCTACGCAGTGGAGCTGAGCGTGGATGAGGCCCTGCAAGCAGGCGCCACCGAGGTGCGCTTCAGCCCGCCAGTCCATGGCTATGTGGACAACTTCCTGGCCCTTCCAGCGGGTCTCGTCGTGCCGTCTGGCTACTACGACCGGCAACAGGGCCTCTGGCGTGCCTCGGACAACGGGCGGGTCATCGCGCTCGTTGGCGAACACGAGGGGCTCGCGCTGGTGGATGCAGACGGTGATGGAGCGCCTGACGACAGCACGCAACTGGCTGCGCTGGGCTTCACCGACGCGGAGCGTGCTCGCCTTTCCACCTTGTATGCCGTGGGCAAGAGCCTGTGGCGGGTGCCCGTCACGCACTTCACGCCGTATGACTACAACTGGCCCTTTGGTCCCCCGCCCGATGCGCAAGAGCCCCAGCAGCCCGAGCCACGGGCTGAAACACCCGAAGCACATCCCGAGTGTGAGAGCGGCAGCATCATCGAATGCCAGAACCAGACGCTGGGAGAGCTCCTGTCCATCGTAGGGACGCCCTTCCAGCTCCACTACCGCAGCGATCGGGCCGCCGCTCGCACCGCCAACCGGGCCCTCCGGATTCCCCTGAGCGGAGACCACGTCCCCGCGAGCTTGAAACACATCGTCCTCATCGTGAATGTCGCGGGACAGTCCTTCGCGCGGACCTTCCCCGCGAGTCCGAATCAGAGCCACCGCTTCGTGTGGGATGGCAGGGATGTCTTTGGCCGAGAGGTGTGGGGGGAACAGACCGCTCGCATCCGGATCGGTTACGTCTACGGCCTGAGCTACTACGCGAGCCCGGATGATCAATCCCAGGCCTGGGCCCGGTACGGAGATCGAAGCACCCGGTTCGAGGGCCCTGACGGCCGGGACATGACGCTGTGGCAGTTCCACACCGCCACGGTGGTGTCCCTTCCGGACTTCAGCCAACTGGGAGGCTGGAGCCTGGATGCTCATCATTCCTACGACCCGTGGCGGGGCACCCTCTACCCGGGCCCGGGAGGAACCCTTCCCGGGAGGGAATCCCTGGGCAAGACGCCCCGGGTGCTGACCACCGCGACGCTGACCTTCAGCGGAGACCATGGCCCGGCGAAGCAGGCGCGTCTCGCCTCGCCCCAAGGCGTTGCCGTCGCGGCGGACGGGACGGTCTACATCGCGGACACGGACAACCACCGCATCCGTCAGGTGAAGCCCAACGGGGTCATCTCCACGGTGGCGGGCAACGGGGTGAAGGGCTCAGCGGGAGATGGCGGCAGGGCACTCCTCGCCAGCCTGGACTCTCCCAAGGCGGTGGCCGTGGGTCCGGAGGGGATGCTTTACATCGCCGACACGGGCAACCATCGCATCCGCAGGGTCACACCGGACGGGATCATCTCCACGGTCGCGGGCACGGGGCTCGCGGCGGATGGCGGAGACGGCGGTCCCGCGATACTCGCGAACCTGAACGCTCCCGCGGGCGTCGCGGTGGGGCCGGACGGCAGCATCTACCTGGCGGATACGGACAACCACCGCATCCGCCGTGTCACGCCGGGCGGAGTCATCTCCACGGTGGCGGGCACGGGGGTTCGTGGCAACGCGGGAGAGGGCGGGCTCGCGGTCGCGGCGAGCCTGGACACGCCTCGTGCCCTGGTCGTGGGCTCCGAAGGCTTCCTCTCGTTCGTGGACTCAGGCAACCGCCGTCTGCGTCGGGTGGACACGGAAGGCAGACTCTTCACGCTGCTCTACTCACGGGACGAGGAGGAACTGCGCCCCAGCGGCGGGGCTCACGGGCAGAAGGTGCACGAGGAGTCTCCGCGAGGCTCGCTCTGGGGTCTTGCACTCGGCTCTGACGGCAGCCTCTATACGTCGTCCTCTCACCGATGCCTCTTGCACCGCATCTTCCCGGATGGAAGCGCATGGGCCATCAACAGTGGCGGGTGCGGAGGAGATCCTTCGGAAGAAGGTGCCTTCGCGAGTCTCACCGCGCCCAGGGGACTCGCTGTGGCCTCCAATGGCAGCCTCCTCGTGGCGGACGCGTCCCAGCTCGCCGTCCGCAGGGTCGCGCTGGACGGAGGTCTCCTTGTCTTCGCCGGAGGGGGACCGAAAGCACCGGCTGTCACCGCCCCCGCGCCTCCTCAGTACCCGGCTGGCACCCTGGAGACTCCGTGTGGCCGGGTCGATGACCTCATCCCCTCGCCCGACGGCGGCGAGCTGTATGGCTTTGGCTGGCAGGGGCGTCACCTCTGCACCCTGGAGGCCTGGACGCTCGCGGTCCGCCATCGCTTCTCCTACGACGAGAACGCACGGCTGATGTCCGTCACGGACGGGGCCGGCCTCATCACTCGGATTGAACGGGACGCGGCAGGAGCACCCACCGCCATCCTCGCGCCCCACGGCCAGCGCACCGTGTTGAGGGCAGGGTCAGACGGATGGCTCGCCTCTTTCATCCGGCCCGGAGGGGAGAGCCTCGCCTTCACCTATCTGGAGGGCGGACTGCTCTCATCCCTGCGTGACGAGCGCAACGGGATGCACCTGTTCGAATACAGCCCGGAGGGCTGGCTGACGAAGGACTCCAATCCTGCGGGAGGATTCAAGGCGCTCGATCGGACTCAGGTGGAGAAGGGCTACTCCGTGGTGCTCACCACCGCGCTGGGGCGCACCCGGAAATACCAGGTGGAAGACCTGGAGTCAGGCGTCCAGCGGCGCGTCACCACCGCGACGGATGGGACGGCATGGACAACCTTGCGTTCGCCAAACGGCACCACGGTCTACACCGCACCGGATGGCACGGTGACCACGGTGGTGGAGGTGCCGGAGCCTCGCCTGGGCATGCAGTCGCCGCTCGTGGCGTCGCGCACCGTGAAGTTGCCGGGTGGGTTGACCTCCACGTCCACGCACCAGCGGGAGGTGACCCTCCTGCCCCAGGGCACGCTGCTCGACGTGGGCGCACAGACGGACACGGTGACAGTGAATGGCCGGACCACCACCCTCCGCTATGAAGCCTTCGGCCGAAGGCTCCTCTCCACCAGCCCCATGGGCAAGGTGTCCGTCCTCACGCTGGACGGGCAGGGACGCATCCGCAAGGCCGAGGCGCCGGGCCTGCTTCCGGTGGAACTCACCTATGACGCGGAAGGCCGCCCCGGTTCGGTCATCCAGGGGAGCCGGCGAAGGACCTTTGCGTATGGAGCGGACGGCGCCTTGCGCACGGTGACGGACGGGTTGGACCGCACCACCGTCCTCACGCGGGATGAAGCAGGCCTCGTCACCTCCACCCTGCTCCCGGACAACCGCGTCACGGGGTTCACCTACGAGGCAGGGGGGCTGCCATCTTCGCTGACGCCGCCAGGACGTCCCTCACACCAATTCCAGTACACGCCCACGAAGGCACTGGCGTCCTATGCGCCTCCAGGAGGCAGCGCCTTCGCATCGCGCTACGCCTACGACCTGGACGACGCACTCACCGAGTTCCGACAGCCGGGCAGCAGCGTGTCATTCGCCTACGACGCCGCGGGGAGGCTCGCCACACTGGACATCCCTGGCGCCCAGGTGACGGCTGGCTACGACGGATCAGGACGTCTCGACTCGCTCGCGAGCACCTCCGGGGTGGGGCTCGAGTTCAGCCACGACGGTCCGTTGGTGACCGGCGTCTCCTGGACGGGGGCCGTACGGGGTTCGATCCAATACAGCCATGACGCGGACTTCCGGGTCGCGACGTCCGCCGTCAATGGTGAGCCGCCCGTGACGTATGCCTATGACCTGGATGGATTGCTCGTCTCGGCGGGAGCGCTGACGCTGTCACGGCGCGGGGACAACGGCCTGATTGAGGGAACACGCCTCGGCTCGGTCTCCACCGTCGAAACGTCCAACGGATACGGAGAGCTGGAGTCCTGGTCCGCCGCTTCCGGCGACGTCTCGCTGCTGTCCTACAAACTGGTGCGAGACGAACTGGGCCGCATCGTCCGGCGAACCGAATCAGAGGGGACCACCGTTCACACGGACGTCTTCACCCATGACGGGGCCGGGCGACTGGCGTCCGTTGTCCGCGACGGAGTCCTGCTGGAGGAGAACACCTACGACGCCAATGGCAACCGCACCTCCGTCCTCCATGGCGAGCTGCGAACGGCCACCCATGATGCACAGGACCGGCTCATCTCCTTCGGGAATAGGACCTACGGCTACGGTCCCGGTGGGGATCTCCAGACGCGCACGGAGGGAACGCACACCACCCAGTACGCATATGACGCGCTTGGCGCCCTGGTGCACGTCGCGCTTCCAGACGGTGCGCAGCTTGAGTACGTGCTCGACGCAGCGTCGAGGCGTGTCGGCAAGCGAGTGGATGGCTCGCTCGTTCAGGGCTTCCTCTACGAGGGACGGAGGGTCATCGCGGAGCTCGATGGCGCGGGGAACGTCGTCAGCCGCTTCATCCATGCCACGCGGGGTCATTCCCCCGACTTCATGGTCAAGGGAGGCATCGCCTACCGCATCCTCACGGATCCGCTGGGGAGCCCGCGGCTCGTCGTCGACACCCGGAACGGGACGGTCGCGCAGCGCATGGAGTACGACGCCTGGGGCAACGTTGTCGCGGATTCGAATCCCGGCTTCCAGCCCTTTGGCTTCGCGGGTGGCCTCTATGACCGGGACACGAAGCTGACCCGCTTCGGGGCGCGGGACTACGACGCCGAAACGGGGCGCTGGACGGCCAAGGACCCCATCCGATTCGCGGGCGGAGATTCCAACCTCTATGCCTACGCCGCGAACCAGCCCCACCAGTTCATGGATCCCGACGGACGACGCATTGTCTCCATCGCCCCTGCGCTACAGCCCGCGTTCAACAACATCAAGGCCACGGAACTGGGCAGGTTCGCCATCGACACGCTGGAGAACAGCCCTCACGAGTTCAACTTCCATCAAGGGAGTCAGATGCGTGATCGTCAGGGGAAGCGCACACCGGGACAATCACGCCCGATGGGAAACGTATGCTCCACGCAGCCAGGCGGAATCCAGCGCTATCTCGGCCATCAAGCCTTCGTGAGCACCATCGATACCCACTTCGCCACCCGGTCAGGACATTCAACCGAGGAGGTCCTGTTCCATGAGATGTGGCACAGCACCCAGTTCTCCCAAGACCCATACAGGACATCCATCACAGGGCTTGGCTTCTATGAACTTGAACTGGAGGCCCAGACCATGACAACTGCCTTCCTGGACGAGGTTTTCAATGCCAACCCATAGGACGTCCTGGCTTCTCCTGGCTGGAGCCACAGGAGGTTTTTTGACCGTGCATTGGATGAACTCGACGAGTCCAGTCGCCCCAGAAGCATCGTTACCCGATGCGTCGCTCAGCGCTCCCCCTCAAGCGCAGCCCATGCAGTCCATGGCCCTGTTGACTCAACTCCGCCGTGGCATGACACGAGCCGAAGCAGCAGCGCTCGGACAAGGCGTCACACTGGGCGGATACCCAGGGAAGGTAACTTACGGGTTTTCCTCCAACGAACAGCTTGAGAACATCGGGATCTCGGTCTTTCGCCGAGAAGCGCGCTGCGCAACGGCATTCAAGGCCCTCCACGATGAGGCCGTTGCCGTTTTGGGCTCTCCCACTTCCACCAGCAGCGTGGTGGAAGGAAAGCAGTGCGAAGACTGGACCCTCAGTGACTCAGCGATTCGCATCTGCTGCAGACAAGCCAGCCCGGTGGATGGAGGAACCGGCTGGATGCTCCTGATGGCGATCAAGTCCTTCTCTCCTCATGAGAAGTTCGACATCCGAAACGGGTTCCATTGAGGTCCATGATGGAGCGCGCGCCCAGACCACTCAACCATGAGCGTCCTAGACGAGGCAGATCGAAAGCTGACCGACAACGAGTACGCGGGAGTTCGGGAGGACTACCGCGCGGCCATGCGGCAGCAGGAGCCGTCTGGCGCGGCGCTTGCGAACCTGGGTATCGCGGAGGAGTGCGAGGCCCTCCAGTTCCGGCATGAGCTGGGCCAGCTGTATCCCGGCTCCTACTCCGGCAAGCTCAATCTCGCCCACGCCCTCGTGAAGGCACGTGGGGCTCGTCGAGCACTGGGATTCTGTGACGAGCTGCTCGAGGACGCATCCCTGAGTCCCACGCAGCGATTCGGTGTGCGCCGAGTCCGCTTGAAGGCGGCTCTTGCCTCCGCCGAGTACCTGGTCGCAGCGGAGGACTTCGCGTATCTGATCGAAGCCGTGCGTGACCAGACATTCTACCGGCGGTTTGCCGTCAGCTTCGCGGCGGTGATCGCGGGGCTCGAGGACTGGCGAGCGAAGGCGTTCGTGGAGTTGCTACAGAGGAACCTGCCGAAGCCGAACGACTTCGACGCCCTTCTTGCGGCCAAGGAGGCAGAACTTGAGGCGCTCTGGCAGTTCGAGGCTGGCTTATAAGCGAGACGAACTTCGGTGAACCCATGCGGATCGTAGCCCATTTCCACAGCCTCGGGGCGGGACTCACCCTCCGCCCCGCGCTGGCCCAGCGGCCCGCACGCAGCCGAGACGAGCGGGCCATGAGACCGAAGCATGAGCCGTGGGCAGGAAAGGGAATACCATGATGGGTCTCAGCGCCGTCTATGGTGGCCCTGAGCTTGCCGGCACTCCCATTGACAAGGCCATCCGCATGTTCGGCAAGGCACGAGGCCCGACTGAAATGGGAGTCTCCGGCTCACTGGACATTGTCTTCCATGTCCCAGGCTCTCTTCTCAAGCCTGAATTCACAGGAGTCCGCACGGCGAAGTTCTCACGCAAAGAGCAGAAGCTCATGCTTCAGATCGCCGTTCCGGATGAACAAGTCCAATCACCTGATGTTCGTTGGTTACTCGATGCAATACGCGAGGCCGTTCGACTTGCTCGTCCCAAGTTCGAGCGTGCGGGAATCGAGTACCCGGAGAAGGAGCACCTCTCCATTGTGGACAGGATCCAGCGCGACGTCCTGAAGTAGCCCGAACAAAAACCACAGGCCATGAAGACAGCCTTCCTGGATGAGGTTTTCAATGCCAACCCAGAGAACGCGCTGCCTTCTGATGACTGGCGCCATGAGACTCAGATCAATCATCAAATCAAAAACGGCAATATCAATGGGCAAGCCAGTCGCTTCGATTGAAATCGCAACCGAAGAAGGCACCCTCTACCTATTCCGCATGGGCGCCAACGGGGAACCCCTCGGCGACACATGGCACCCAAGCCTTGAGGAGGCCATGCGTCAGGCGAAGTTTGAGTTTTCAGTAGGCCCTGACGCCTGGGCGAAAGTCGAAGATTGAGCCCGACGGCGTTGTAGCCCAGAGCGCTCCCACGCCCTGGGCATCCATCCACGTCAGCTGCGCAGGCCCGGGGCTTCCTGGCCCGTGCGCGCGACGTACTCCGTGTAGCCGCCTCCGTACTTGTGGATGCCGTCCGGCGTCAGCTCCAGCACGCGGTTCGACAGCGCGCCCAGGAAGTGCCGGTCGTGGGACACGAACAACATCGTGCCCTCGTAGCGCGACAGCGCCGTGATCAGCATCTCCTTCGTGCCCATGTCCAGGTGGTTCGTGGGCTCGTCCAGCACCAGGAAGTTCGGCGGGTCGTAGAGCATCTGCGCCATCACCAGACGCGCCTTCTCTCCACCCGACAACACCCGGCACTTCTTCTCCACCTCGTCGCCGCTGAACCCGAAGCAGCCCGCCAGCGCCCTCAACGAGCCCTGCCCCGCCCGGGGGAACGCGTCCGACAGCTGCTCGAAGACCGTCTTCTCCCCGTCCAACAGGTCCATCGCGTGCTGCGCGAAGTAACCCATCTTCACGCTGCCGCCCAACGCCACCGTGCCGTCATCCGGCTGCGTCGTGCCCGTCACCAGCTTGAGCAACGTGGACTTGCCCGCGCCGTTCACGCCCATCACGCACCAGCGCTCCGCGCGGCGCACCAGGAAATCCAGGCCGTCGTAGATGGTCCGCTTGCCGTAGCCCTTGCTCACGTTCTTCAGGTTCACCACGTCGTCACCCGAACGCGGCGGCGGCTGGAACTCGAAGAGCACCGTGGAGCGGCGCTTCGGCGGCTCCACCTTCTCGATCTTCTCCAGCTTCTTCACCCGGCTCTGCACCTGCGCCGCGTGCGACGCGCGGGCCTTGAACCGCTCGATGAACTTGATCTCCTTCGCGAGCATCGCCTGCTGACGCTCGTACTGCGCCTGCTGCTGCGCTTCGTTCTGCGCGCGCTGGCCCTCGTAGAAGTCGTAGTTGCCCGAGTACGTCGTCAGCGAACCGCCGTCGATCTCCACCACCTTCGTCACGATGCGGTTCATGAACTCGCGATCGTGCGACGTCATCAGCAGGCCGCCCTCGTACCCCTTGAGGAAGCCCTCCAGCCAGATGAGCGACTCCAGGTCCAGGTGGTTGGAAGGCTCGTCCAGGAACATGGCGTCCGGCCGCATCAGCAGGATGCGGGAGAGCGCCACGCGCATCTTCCAGCCGCCCGACAGCTTGCCCACGTCGCCGTCCATCATCTCTTCGCTGAAGCCCAGGCCCGCGAGAATCTCCCGCGCGCGGCCCTCCAGCGCGTACCCGCCCAGCTCCTCGAACCGGCCCTGGACGATGCCGTAGCGCTCGACGAGCTTCTCCATGTTGTCCGCCTGGTCCGGATCCCCCATGTCGGCTTCCAGCTGCTTCATCTCCGCCGCGACGGTGCTCACCGGGCCCGCGCCGTCCATGACCTCGGACACCGCGCTGCGGCCGTTCATCTCACCGACGTCCTGGCTGAAGTAGCCAATGGTGACGCCGCGGTCGATGGAGACCTGTCCTTCGTCCGGATACTCCTGGCCGGTCATCATCCGGAACAGCGTCGTCTTGCCCGCGCCGTTCGGGCCCACCAGGCCCACCTTTTCGCCCTTGTGGAGCGCAGCAGACGCCTCCACGAAGAGGAGCTGCTGACCGTGTTGCTTGCCGATGTTGTCGAGACGGATCATGTGCGTACCGAAAAGGCCCGGGGAATCAGGCGGCGCGCCCTTATGCCACGAGCCGCCCGCCGGAGGGATGGTTCCGAACCCCCAACCGCCCCGGGTCCATCCACGCAGCCGGGCAGGCAGGCCCCCGCCCGGGATTCCGCCCGGCTTGGAACCTGGAACGTGAGGCTCAGGCGTCCCGGTGCACCGTGCCCGGGGAGAACGCCGGGGTGCAGATGGCCACGTACTCCGCGCCCTCCTCCTCGGGGGTGCTGTAGCGGACCCACTCGCCGGGTTCGCACACCACCGTCTGGCCGGCGTGCACGTCCATCACCCCGCCCTTGTGCTCCACCCGGAGCGTGCCCGCGAGCACCAGGGTGATTTCACGGAACTCGGGCGTCTGGCCCGGCTCCTCCCACCCGCCCGGGCTGCGCATGTGCGCCACGCTGATGTTGGACGTCTTGGAGGTCACCCGGCCGACGTACTCGTCGATGAGCTTCGGCTTGTTGCCCACCGCTGTCACACGGTTGGGCTTCGGGATGAGCGTGGGCATGCGGAAGGCTCCAGGTGCAGGGACCACGGGGGAAGCAGTAGCCGCCCCTACCCTACCAGCGCGTGGCGTAGAGTGCCGCCGTGCTGACCGTCGACAACCATCCCCTCCTCGACCTCATCGCCTTCACCTCCTCCTTCCCCGCTCCCCTGGGGGACCTGCCCGCGCCCGGCTGGCTCCAGGCCCTGCTCAAGCCCGGCGCCACCGCGCCCGTGCAGAGCGACGACGCCGTCCGGGGCGCCGTGCGCGACCTGCTCCGCCATGGCGGCTACAAGCCCACCGGCCGGGGCAAGCCCGCGTCCGAGTACCTGGTGCGCGCCTCCGGCGACGGCACCCTGGGCACCATCAACGCCGCGGTGGACGCGTGCAATGCCGTGTCGCTGCACAGCGGCCTGCCCATCAGCGTCGTGGACCTGGACCGCGCCCAGGCGCCGTTCCGCGTCTCCATCGCCATCCAGGGCGACCGCTACGTCTTCAACGCCTCCGGGCAGACCATCGACCTGGAGGGCCTGCTGTGCCTCTTCGACGCGCAGGGCCCGTGCGCCAACGCGGTGAAGGACGCCCAGCGCACCAAGACGGACGGCACCACGCGCCGCACCCTCACGCTGCTGTGGGGCACCCAGGAGCTGAGGGGCCACACCGAGCGCGCCTTCACCTGGTACCGCGAGCTGCTGGAGCGCCTGGGCGCCACCGTCGAGCCCGTGCGCTGAAAGGCACTACCGGGGCCGCAGCTGAAGCCCGTCCAGGATGCGCTTCACCACCACGTCCGGCGGCGGCGTCACGTCCACGGTGAACGCGTCCCTGGGCACCTCCAGCGTCTCCAGCTGGCTGGCCAGCAGCGACGCCGGCATGAAGTGCCCCAGGCGCTTCTCGAGCCGCTCGCGGATGACGGACGCGGGCGCGTGCAGGTACACCCAGCGCTCGCGCTCGGCGTCCACGGTGAGGCGCGCGCGGTAGAACTCCTTGAGGCCGGAGAACGCCAGCACCAGGTCCTCGTCCGCCTCCAGCGCCTTCTCCATCCGCGCGCGCAACAGCTCCAGCCAGGGCTGGCGGTCCACGTCCGTCAGCGGCGTGCCCGCGGCCATCTTCCGGCGGTTCTCCACCGAGTGCAGGTCGTCCGCGTCCACGAACGTCCACCCCAGCCGGTCCGCGAGCGTCCGGCCCACCGTGGACTTCCCGGTGCCTGACACGCCCATGACGATGACCACCATGCCGTTGCCGCCTCCCACGCTCGCGCCTGCTCCCTCATGCTGCGGCCTTCCCGCCCCGGACGCCACGCGAGAAGCACGGCCGGTGACGCACCGGACATCCCGGGATACCGGCGGGTGAGCGTCCGCTGCCCAACGCCCCCGCGCCCGAGCCCACCGTGCCTTCCACGTCGCGGCGGGGAACCGCTACCCTCCCGCGCCATCATGACTTCCGTGGGAGCACCCCCCGGCCGGACGCGCGTCCGGCTCTTCCTGTGCAGTGGCCTGTTGACCCTGCTGTCCCTCGCCGCCTGCCGTGACCCCGCCGCGGCGGCTGGCACCGCGCTCTTCGTCACCACCGAGTTCGAGCCCTCGCTCAACCTCAACCGGCTGCGCGTCTCCGCCACCGTGGCGGACGGCACCTCCGTGCCCACCAAGTTGCTGCCGGAGGACTCCAGCCGCGCGCTCCAGAGCGGCGAGACCTTCCGCGTCCTCCTGGACGGCGCCACCGACGGCTCCCAGGCCACCGTCCGCGTCGACGGCCTGCGCGACGACACCACCGTGGTCGCCACGGGCGAGGCCACCGCCAGCGTGCGCGACGGCTACGAGGTGGAGGTCACCGTGCGGCTGACCGCCTCGAACACCGGCACCTTCTGCGTGGACTGCCCGGACGGCTGCTGCCGTGACGGCGTGTGCACGTCACGCACCTTCCGCACCTGCGGCGTGGGCGGCGACACGTGCGAAATCTGCGACACGGTCCGCGCCGACACCTGCACCGACCGGGGCACCTGCGGCTGCGGCACCGGCCCTTCCTGCGGCCTCAACGCGAACTTCTGCTCCGGGGGCAGGTGCGTCTGCGGCCTCGGCAACGCCTGCGGCCCGGGCCTGGCGTGCATCAACAACTCCTGCAAATGCGACCCGTCCACCTGCAACGGCTGCTGCGAAGGAAACAGCTGCATCCCCGCACCCAACAAGAACCAGTGCGGCAAGGGCGGCGAGTCCTGCAAGAAGTGCGAGAAGCGCTGCAACCCGGACGGCACCTGCGACTGACGGCTCACCGTGCCTTCGCGGCCAGCTCCCGGGCCGTCTCGACGAAGAGGCGCAGCGGCCCGGAGCGCCGCGCACGGCTGGGGTAGTAGAGGAAGAAACCGGGGACGGTGGGCGCGTAGGCCTCCAGCACCCGCACGAGCCTCCCGCTGCGCAGCTGTTCCTGCACCTCCGGCTCGAAGGCGTACGTGAGCCCGGCGCCTGACTCGGCCAGGTACTTCATCACCGCGCCGTCGTTGGTGACGACGCCTCCGCGCACCGGCACGCGCCAGGTCCTGCGGCCCCGCTCCAGCTCCCAGGCATAGAGCGCCCCGGTCGTGTGTGAGCGGAAGGTGATGCACTCGTGGCGCAGGAGGTCCTCGGGCTTCTTGGGCGTCCCGTGGCGTTCGAGGTAGCGGGGCGCGCCCACCACCACGAAGCGGAAGGCGTCGGTGAGGCGCACCTGCACCATGTCCCGCTCGATGGCCTCGCTCAGCCGCACGCCCGCGTCGTAACCCTCCGCCACGATGTCCACGAAGCGCTGCTCGATGACGATCTCCACCTCCACCCTCGGGTGACGCTCGCGGAAGGTGGACAGCAGCGGGCCCACGACGAAGGGCACCGCCATGGGCGGCGCCGACAGCCGCAGGCTGCCCACCGCCTCGCCGGGCTGGGCGGCCACGTGGGTGAGGGCCGCCATGGCCTGCCCGAGTCCGGGGCCCGCCTCCTCCACGAGACGCCGGCCGGCTTCGGTCAGCGCCACGCTGCGCGTCGTCCGGTTGAGCAGCACCACGCGGAGCTGCTCCTCGAGCACCCGCACCGCCTTGCTGACGGCGGGCGTGGAGACCCCCAGCTCACGCGCCGCCCCGCTGAAGCTGCGCAGGCGCGCCACGGCGAGCAGCACGTGCAACTGAGGAAGGAGGGCCGTCTTCATGGCGCGAGTCCTCTGCGAAGTCAGGCGGGAGTGTCCACGCGTTCTTAACCAATGGTTAAGAGCCCATTGGCCTCCCGGCATCTAGTCCGGAGCGGAGCCGGGGCGTACTTCTTTCCCATCAGCTTGAAGCACTCGCCCCGTGCGCGGCCGCTCGCCGCCCGGGGCCACCGGAGGATCCTCATGAGCAAGGTCTGGTTTGTCACCGGCGCCAGCAGTGGCATCGGGGCGGGAGTCGTCAGGGCCGCACTGGAGGCAGGGGAGCGCGTCGTCGCCACGGCGCGCAACGTGGAGAAGCTGCGGTCCGCCATCGGCGAGCAGGCGGGTGACCGGCTCGCGTTCCTGCCGCTGGACGTCACGAAGGAAGAGCAGGCACAGCAGGCCGTCGCAGCCGCGGTCGAGAAGTTCGGGCGC
Source organism: Corallococcus carmarthensis (assembly GCF_003611695.1). Lineage (GTDB taxonomy): Bacteria > Myxococcota > Myxococcia > Myxococcales > Myxococcaceae > Corallococcus > Corallococcus carmarthensis. The sequence goes on from NZ_RAWE01000054.1 coordinate 38,567, forward strand.
ATCGACGTGCTGGTCAACAACGCCGGGTACAGCCTCATCGGCAACCTCGAGTCGCTGACCTCGGCGCAGATCGAGCAGCAGTTCGCGACCAACTTCTACGGCGTGCTGTACGTGCTGCGCGCGGCGCTCCCCGTCATGCGGCGGCAGCGCTCCGGGCGCATCTTCAACGTGTCCTCGATGGCCGGCGTCATCGGCTATGCGACGGCGGGCGCCTATGCGGCGACGAAGTTCGCTGTCGAGGGACTCTCACTGTCGGTCGCCCAGGAGGTGGAGCGCTTCGGCATCAAGGTGACGGTCGTCGAGCCCGGCTTCTTCCGCACCGACCTGCTCGCCCCCCAGTCCGTCGTGTTCGGCGACCTCGCTGTCGAGGGCTATGACGCGCCGGCGGCCGTCAAGGCGCAGTGGCAGGGCTACCACCACAACCAGTCCGGTGACCCCGCGAAGCTCGGCAAGGCGCTCGTGCGGCTGGCCGGGATGGAGACGCCGCCGAAGCAGTTCTTCGCGGGGAGCGACGCGGTCAGCGGCATCGCCGCCGACCTCGAGGCGCGGCTCGCCGAGGTGCGGGCGCACAAGGACCTGTCGGTTTCGACGGACGGCGACTTCCAGGGCCCGGCCGGGAGCCCTTCATGAAGAAGAACGAACAGACACCCGAAGCGGGCACGAAGGACCGGCGGGGTCTCAGCCGCCGCGACCTCCTGGCCAGCACGGCCCTCATCGGAGCAGGCGCGGTGGCCGGAACGTGGGCGTGCGCCACGCCATCGGAGCAGCCCAGGGACACCCATAGGAACCTCCGCGGAGGGAGCGGCATGATGAAGACACGGAAGCTGGGAAGCCTGGTGGTCTCGGAGCTGGGGCACGGGTGCATGAGCATCAGCGCCAACTACGGTCCCCCCGCGGACCGGAACCAGGGCATCCAGGTCATCCGGACGGCCCATGAGCAGGGCGTCACGTTCTTCGACACCGCCGAGGTCTACGGTCCGTACACGAACGAGGAGCTCGTCGGAGAAGCGCTCGCGCCCATCCGCGATCAGGTCGTCATCGCGACCAAGTTCGGCTTCAACCTCGAGGGCCCTCCGGGCCTGAACAGCCGGCCCGAGCACATCCAGAAGGTGGTCGAGGGTTCGCTGAAGCGCCTCAAGACGGACCGCATCGACCTCTACTACCAGCACCGCGTCGACCCCAACGTGCCCATCGAGGACGTGGCGGGCGCGGTGAAGCAGCTGATCGCCCAGGGCAAGGTCCTGCACTTCGGCCTCTCCGAGGCGAGTGCGCGGACCATCCGCCGGGCGCATGCCGTTCAACCGGTCACGGCCGTCCAGACCGAGTACTCGTTCATGGAGCGGGACGCGGAGAAGAACGGCGTCCTCGCGGTGTGCGAAGCGCTGGGAATCGGCTTCGTGCCGTGGGGACCGGTGGGGATGGGGTTCCTGAGCGGGAAGCTCGACGCCAGCGCGAGGCTCGACCCGAAGACGGACCTTCGCTCTGGCTTCACGCGCTTCACCCCCGAGAACCTGGCCGCGAACGCGCCCATCGTCGAGGCGCTCCGGAGCGTTGCCGCGAAGAAGGGCGCAACGCCCGCGCAGCTCGCACTCGCGTGGCTGCTGTCGCGGAAGCCGTGGATCGTTCCCATCCCGGGGACGCGCAACCCGGTGCACCTCGAGGAGAACCTGGGGGCCCGCCACCTCCAGCTGACGCCCGCGGAGCTTCGCGAGTTGGAGACCGCCTTCTCCCAGCTCACGGTGCACGGCGGCCGGATGAACCCGATGCAGATGGACGTGGTCGACACGTCGAAGTGACCGGCCGCCTACCGCACGGTGAACGGGCGCGAGTTCCCTGAGTACGGGTGCACGCGCCCGTCCCAGCCGGACTTCCAGTTCCCTTCGTGCACCAGCCGGTAGGTGCCCGGTGGCGTGTCGCGCGGGATGGGCCAGTCGATTCTCACCAGCGAGCACGCGAGCGTGGGCACGCAGTACTCGCGCTGCCAGTGGTACAGCGCGCCCCCCTCCCCGTCGTGCTGCACGTCCCGCCACACACCGTCCGACTGCCGCCGCTGCACCCGCAGGTAGGTGCCGCCCAGCTTCAGGTCATTGCGCGGATGGCCGCCCCAGAAGGTGACGCTCGCCGTTTCGCCCCGCGCGTACGACGCCTTCGCCTCCTCCGCGACGGCGCCGAAGTCCACCCACAGCAGCTTGTCGTCGAACACCACGCCGGGCTGTAGCCCCACCACCGCCTTGCGCAGGTCGCGCGGCGTGGGCCCCGGCGGCACGGACGCCCCGTCGCGCAGCGCGCTCGCGAGCCCCGCGAAGGACTGTTGCAGCGCCGCCAGCGTCCACGGGCCGAAGTGCGTGGACGCGCCTTCATAGTCCTGGCGCGCGTACTCCTCGCGCGTGGCCACGTAGCCCGAGTAGTCATTGGCCGGCCCCGCGATGATCACGTCCGTCACGCCCGCGCCTTGGAGCTGCGCGCGCACCGTGTCGCGCAGCCGCCGGCCCGCCATGGTGGTCACCTCGAAGGGCACCGCCACCAGCGCCAGCGGCCCCACCGTCACCAATTGCAGGGGCAGCACCTCCGGGGACCATGGGTAGGGCTTCATGGAGCCCATCTCCAGGACGATGGGCTTCTCTCCCTGGCAGGGCGTGGTGACGGCGGCGCAGGTGAACTGGCTCCACGCGTCGTGCACGGACTCGCACGTGGCGCCTTCCGCGCCGAAGCCGGGACCGTCCTCCGCGCCCGCGATCATCGACAGGCCGATGGCCGCCGGGCAGGTGCGGTGCGCGCTGCCATCCGCGAACGCGGGCGCGACGTCCACCGCGTCCATCTTCACGTAGGCGTGCCGGTAGTCCACGCCGCCCATCACGGGCATGGCGGCGGTGGCCCACAGGTGCGCGGCGAAGTCGTACTGCTTCTTCGCGGCCAGCTCCGCGTCCTCGAAGTCGTTCGCGCCGCCGCCGTTCGTGCCCCCCAGGATGTTGGGCGTGACGTCCCCCTCGTTCGAGTTCGCGAACGCGGCGACGAAGGTGTCCGGGCCTCCAGGCGTCAGCCCGCCCTCCTTCGTCTCGAACGCGTGCGATGCGAGCCCCTTGTTGTCCCCGCTGATGTACGTGTTGGTGTTGCCGAAGGACGTGGCGTGCACCGCGAACCAGTTGACGAGCCCCAGCTCACGCCCGTCCGCTCCCGTCATCCGCAGCAGCGTCATGCGGGTGTCCACGTTGTCGGGATAGCGGGCGCGCTCGGACTCGGGGTTGCGCAGGTAGGCGTCCGGCGAGCGGTTGGCGCTGGCGCCATGCAGGTCGCCCGAGGACAGCCGCAGCGAGCCCTCGGCCAGGCGGGCGTTGGCGCGCACGATGGAGTCCGTGATGCCGGAGACGATGGCCTCGAAGTTCTGGGGCACGAAGCCGAAGGTGGTCAGGTTGTAGAGCGTGTAGTGGCTGAAGCCGCCCGGCCCGGAGTGCGTGTGCGTGGCGCTGAGCAGCACGTTGTCGTCGGAGAACGTGTCGCCCAGCTTCGTGCGCAGCCGCTCCACCACCTGCTGCTTCACCGCCTGGAACACCATGCCCAGGTCCGCGCTGACGAAGGCCACGCGGCGGCCGTTGCACGGCGAGGCGATGACGAACGCCCGCGAGTACAGCCGCAGGTGGATGCCCTCCGTCTTCTGCGCCACCTGCCCGTAGCCCATCATCCCCACCTCCGCCGCGGGGCCGGTGATGTCCGAGCGCGCCGCGCCGATGAGGAAGTTCGCGGAGCCCGCGCACGCGTTCGCCGGAGCCTGCGGTGAAGCCCCTGCCAGAGCCTCGGCCGGAGCCTCCGCCGCGTCCGCCGTGGACAGCCTGGACCTGGCGCCCGGGCCCAGCGCCAGCACGCTGCCCAACAGCAGCCCGAGCACCGGGGCAAGGCGAGCGGTCAGCGTGCGCATGGCGTCCTCCACGTCCTCCGGAGCAGAAGGGCCGGCGGCCGGAAACCCCATCGTGTCGCCATCGCTTCCGCGAAGGCAGCGCACGCGAGGGCAGGCCGTCCGGCGCTCCACATTCGAACACGGGAGCGCGGCGGGTTCAGTCCATTTCGCGGCAGCGGACGGGCGGCCCGCTCCCCCGCACGGACGCGGGATGTGGGTGTCTCAGGCTACGGGTGCGGCCCGCACGGCGGCGTGCAGGCTGACGCGGAAGGTGGCGCCGTGGCCGGGCGTGGACTCCGCCGCGATGCTGCCGCCCAGCGCGCGCACGATGGTGTCGCAGATGGACAGGCCCAGGCCGGTGCCTTGGCCCGGCGCCTTGGTGGTGAAGAAGGGGTCGAAGATGCGGCGCAGGAGCTCCGGCGCGATGCCCCGGCCCGTGTCGCGCACGTCCACCACGATGCGGCCGTCGTCGTCCACGCGGGTGATGAGGCGGATCTCGTGCTCGTCCGTGAAGCCTTCCGGAATCGCGTGCGCGGCGTTGATGACCAGGTTGAGGAACACCTGGAACAACTTGCCCTCGTTGGCGCGCACCGTCGGCACGGAGCCGTACTGCTTCACCAGCCGGGCGCGCGGCCGGATCTCACTCGCCGCCATCTGCGCGACGGAGTCCAGCACGCGGTGCAGGTCCACCGCCTCCTCGTGCGCGTCGTCCACGCGGGAGAAGACCTTGAGCTGGCGGACGATCTGCCGCATCCGCTCGGAACCCTCGCGCGCGTCGTCCAGCACCTGCTGGTACTCCAGCAGCTCCTCGGCGCCCAGGGGCCGGGGCATGGGGCCCAGCGCGCGGTGCAGGAACTCCAGGTTGGAGAGCACGTAGGACAGCGGGTTGTTCAGTTCGTGCGCGATGCCCGCGGCCAGCATGCCCATGGAGGCCAGCCGGTCCCCCAACATGAGCTGCGCCTGCATGTGCTTGCGCTCGGTGAAGTCGCGCGCCACCGTCACGCGCGCGGGCACGCCGTCGAAGAGCACGCCCAGCGTCACCAGGTCCGCGCTCACCACCTGCCCGTCGCGGCGCACCAGCGGCACTTCATGCGAGCGGGCCGCCAGCGCCCCGTCCTGCGCCTCCTCCAGGTGGCGGCGCGCCACCTCCTGGTCCTCGCGGCGCACCAGGCCCAGCAGGTGCCGGCCCAAGAGCTCCGCCGGATCCTGATAGCCCAGGTAGTTGGCCATGGCCGGGTTCACCGACAGGAGCATGCCGTCCGTCGTGTGCACCACCACGGGGTCCGGGAAGCCTTCGATGAGCAGGTGGAAGCCCGCTTCCGTGCGGCGCAGCGCCGTCTCCGTGCGCACGCGCAGCGCGTCCGTGGTGTGCTGCTCCAGCGCCAGTGACAACGCGCCGGCCGCGCCGGAGAGCAGCTTCACCTCCACGTGCGACCAGGGCCGCGCGTCGTCGCAGTTGTCGAAGCCGATGAAGCCGAACGGCTCCCCGTGCACCACCAGGGGCAGCACCAGCAGCGAGCGGATGCCCTGCGCCAGCAGCACCGGCGCGTTGTCCGAGCCAAAGTCCTCCGGCGAGCCCTGCACGGCCTCGCCCCGGTGGAGCTGCTCCAGCTGGTGCAGTTCGAAGGCTTGATCCACGGGCCACGCCTGCGTGTCCGGGTTGTCCAATTCGCGCGAGACACCGGGCGCGCACCACTCCGCGCGCTGGGACTGGAGCATCCGTCCGGAGGCGTCGCGGTGGAACTCGAAGACGTAGGCGCGGCTGGCGCCCGCGACGCGGCCCAGCGGCTCCAGGATGGAGTTGTACAAATCCCCGGAGGTCTCTGGCGCGAGCAGCCGCCGCTGCACCTCCACCATCGCGCCCAGGTAGCGCTCGCGCGTGGCGGCGGCTTCCTCCGCCAGACGGCGCGGGGTGACATCCACCAGCGTGCCCAGCACGCCGCCCAGGTGCTCCGGGTCCCCCGTCGCGGACAGCTCCACCCAGCGCGGCTGCGTGCCACCCGACAGCCGCAGCTCCAGCCGCGTGGGCACGTCCGTGCGGGAGAGCGCCGTGCGCAGGAGCGCGCGCGCCTGGTCGCGGTCCTCCGGGTGGAACAGCTCCACCAACGCCCGGCCCGTCCACGCGTGCACGGGCGCGCCGACCAGGCGCTCCCAGGCGGGGCTCGCCAGGATGAGCCGGCCCGCGACGTCCAGTTCGAAGAGCACCTCGCGCAGGAGCGAGCCCGCCCGCTGGAAGCGACGGGTGTCCACGAGGTCGCTCGCCACGGCTGACTGCCCTGAAGCAGCGGCGCTCCCCGTCTCGCGTTGCTCCTGCGACACCGCGGCCTCCTTCATCACGAATGAAACGGACTGAGCCATGAACGCGAGGACCCCCCACCCGGTGCGTCCGGGGCCGAGCCCTCTCTCCGTCTCACCGCGGCCTGAAGCATAAGTCGCTCGAATGTTTCAAAGTCAATGGACCCACCCGGGACTCAGGGGTTTCCCTCGGAGTCTGGAGGCTCCCAGCCCCCGGGGATTCCGGAACGTGGGCGTTGACGGCGGTCTCCGAGCAGGCGGGCAGGCACCCCTCCGACAATGGCCCACGGGGGCACGTCGCGGGTGACCACCGCGCCCATTCCAATCACCGCGTGGTCGCCCACGGTGACACCGTCGGTGATGCCCGCGTTGGCGCTCACCCAGACATCCTGGCCGATCACGATGCCCTTGGACGTGACGGGCTGGTCGCGCACGGGGCGGTCCGGCGCGAGGCCGTGGTCGAAGGCGTAGAGCGTGGCGCCGGTGGCGATGCGGCTGCCCTCGCCGATGCGGATGCCGCTCGCGCCGCCGTCCAGGCTGACGCGCGCGTTGAGGCTGACGCGCGGCCCCAGCACCACCGGCCCGTGCACGAAGGCGTCCGCGCCGATGCTGCACCCCGGCCCGATGCGCACGGTGCGGCCGGGCTCGGCGAAGATGCGCGCCTCCGGAGCGATGAAACATCCTTCCGCGATGTCGACGGTTTCGAGCGCGCGCAGGCGGTCCTGCACCTCGCGCTGCCAGGCCTCCGCCCACTCACGGTGGCGAGGCTTGAGGCTGAAGTAGAGCCACGGCATCCACGACAGCCGCAGCTTGTGCTGTTCACGGCGTTGCGCTTCCAGGTCCACGCGTCCTGACTACCACGGGCCCGGCGTCCACCGGGCTCCGGCACTCCGGGTCACAGGGGCTCTGGCTTCACGGACGGCGCCTCGGCGGGCTCCACGGTGAAGCGGCAGCGTTCGCGCTCCTGGGCCACGGCCTCCGCGTCCAGGGGCACGGGCGTCAGGCGGCAGAGCATGTCGTCCGGCTCCCACGCGTACGGCTGGCCGTCCAGGCGCACGCGCCCTTCGGCCACGGCGCGCGTGGCCTCCACGAGCGACAGCGCGGACAGGTCGCGCATCAGCGCCTCGAAGCGGCCCTGGCGCTCCGGGGTGGAGAAGTGGAAGCGGCCGCGCGCGACGACGGCCAGGTGGAACCACATGGGCCGGAAGGCCACGCCCGCGAGCCCCAGGCGCTGGGCCATGGTGAGCAGCAGCTCCGTCGTCTCGCGCGAAAGGCCCAGGCCGGGCACCTGCTGGCCGGGCAGCTGCGGGCGCTTGTCGCTGAAGCGCGCGCGGGGGTGGCGCAGGGACAGCCAGTTGGCGAAGAGGAAGGTCTCGCCCTGGAGGACCTTCTTCTCCAGCACGGAGTCCGACAGCAGGTGTTCGCGGCCGCCCGCGTGGCCCAGCACCATGATGCGGTCGCCGGTGCCGCCGGTGGAGTTCACCTGCACGCGCAGGCGGCTGTAGCCCAGGCGCTCCACGTACGACAGCATGCCGTAGCGGAAGAGGGCGTACTCGATGCCCTGCGCGGTGTAGTGGCCCAGCACGCGCGGCTGCACCTCCGGCCCCAGCCGCAGCGGGCCCTCCAGGTCCTCCAGCGAGAAGGGCTCCCAGTCCGGCGTCATCCCGGCGGTGTTCGACTTCTCCGGATCCAACATGTGGGCGATGCGCTGGAAGCGCGCGCTCAACGGATCATAGCGCGCGGTGATGCGCTGGTGGCCCAGCCCCGCGAGCCCCAGCACGGTGCCCGCGAACAGCTTCCAGGATTCGGCGTGGTAGCCACCGCCGGGCAGCCACACGCTGGCCTGGCCCCGCAGCGCGGCGGCGATGGCCACGTCGCGCGCGCGCGCGCCCTGGAGCGTGATGCCCACGCGTCCGAAGCGATCCCCGGACAGCACGTCCCCGCCAGCGATGACGAAGGTGATGTCCGAATGGGGCATGCGCGCGAGCAGGTCCTTCACCTTCTGCACGTAGGTGATGTCGTCGCAGCCGTCGGGCACGCGGGTCTCATCCACGCCGGGGGGCAGCACGCCCCAGTCGCTGCCGGACACGGAGCCGATCCACACCTTCGGCTGGCCGGCGAGGCAGGCGGCGGTGCCGTCTGGCGGGTGCGCGTCCAGGTCCAGCACGGCCACGGAGCCGTCGAAGCCGGAGGCGCGCAGGTCCGCCACGGCCACGGCGATGTCGTTGACGGTGCAGAAGCCGCCACCCTTGTCCGGGCGTGCGTGGTGGAAGCCGCCGGCCATGTTGACCACGGGCCCCTGCCGCGCGAGCGCCAACCGGGCCGCTCCGAGCGTGCCTCCGCACACGAGCCGCACGCTGTCCAGGAGCGCGTCCACGGGGACTTCGGACGGGTCGGTGGCGTAGATGCGCGCGAGGGTCTCGGGGTCGGAGAGGGACTCCAGGTAGCGGGCGTCGTGCACGCGCGCGAGCTGGGCGTAGGACACGGGCACGGGGTGGCGGACGTCCGCGGCGCGCACCACGCCGGACTCCAGCAGGTACCAGGTGGTGAAGTCGGTGCCGCGCGGCTCGATGCCCACGGAGGACTCGATGCCGGAGAGGGGCAGGCGGTAGGCCTCGTCGTAGAAGACGTGAACCCGGCCGCGTCCCAGCCCCAGCTTCCACAGCCACGCCTGGATCATCCGCGCCTCGCGTGCGGCAGGGGACGGCGGGCGTTCACGGAGGTGAGGGGCAAGGGAGGTGGGGAGGAAGGAGTGGAGCCCCCTTCATCCTGCGAGGGGGCCGTGGGCGCAAGGCTCATTCCACGGGACGTTGGGCCTCCTCACGGAGGGCGGGGCTGCGGCGGCGCACGAAGCGCGCGGCGACGGTGACGAACAGGGCCCACGCGAGCCCGGCCACCCAACCGCCGAGCACGTCCGTCGGGTAGTGCACGCCCAGGTACACGCGGGTGCAGCCCACGAGGACGGAGAGGATGAGCGCCACGGTGAGGAGATAGACCTTCACGCGGCGGTGTTCCGCGAACTGGGCCAGGAGCGCGCCCAGCGTGAGGTAGGTGATGGCGGACAGCATGGCGTGGCCGCTGGGGAAGCTGGTGGACAGGGTCTCGGTGAGGTGGGGCACCACCGAGGGGCGCGGGCGGTGGAACAGGTTCTTGAGCAACGCGTTGAGGATCCACCCACCGACGATGGAGGACAGGACGAAGAGGCTGGTGCGGTAGCGGCGGGCCACCAGCAGGAAGCCGCACACGGCCACGGTGAGGAACGACAGCACGGGGAAGCCGCCCAGGGACGTCACGTCGCGAGCGGTCTCCGCGAGCCACCAGGGGCCTCGCGGGAGCGCGGGGTCTTCCGGGCGGCGCAGGGAGCGGACGATGCGCTCGTCGATGTCCTGCGTTTCCCCTTCATGGACCTCGTCCGACAGGTAGACGAAGCCCAGGACGCACGCGGCCACGAGCAACAGCAACCCCAGGGGCCGCGTCACCATCACGTCCCAACCCGACAACCACCGCCGCAGCCCTCGTAACATGGCCGTGACTTAGGTCAGCGGGTGCGGGCTGGCCACGGGCAATTCGCGGCGAGTGTCGGACAGGCTCCAGGTGCTCAGGGGTGTTCCACGGACAGGCCCAGCGCTTCGGCACCGGCGGCCTTCGCTCCGTCGAGGGCCGCGACCAGCCGCGTGTACGGGGCACGGGCATCCGGCTGGAAGAACAGACCGCGCTGTCCCGGGGGACGGGCTTCGAGGAAGGCCCGCAGGCGCGGCACGTAGTCCGCTTCGCTCACGGGCTCGCCGTCCAGGAGGAGCGCGCCGTCCGCGGTGAGGCGCACGAGGCCTGGGGCCAGCTCTTTCGACGTTGGGGCCTCTTCGGTCGGGGCGGCCTGGGCGGCGGGGAGCTGAAGTTGGAACTCGCCGCGCATGAGCGGGGTCACGACCATGAAGATGATCAGCAGGACGAGGACCACGTCCACGAGCGGCGTGACGTTGATGTCCGATTGAATACCGGACTGGGGCTTCACCACGACGGGGCGTCTTGGGTGCATGGCGGTCCTCCTCAGTTCTTCTTCATGGAGACACCGAGGGACACCTTCAGCGCACCGGCATCCCGCGACTGTTGCAGCACGCCGAGCACGTCGCCACAGGTCAGCGTCTCATCGGCCTTGAGGAGCAGCTTGCGTTCGGGCTGGTCACGCAGCTCTTGCTGGACGCGCGCCTGGAAGCGGGCGGCGTCCGGGAAGGCGTCCTTGCCGACGTACAGCGCCTTGTCGGCGGTGAGGGAGAAGACGAGCGGTTCGGGCTTGTCGCGCTGTTCGCCCTGCGCGGCGGTGGGCAGGGTGACGTCCTTGCCCTGTTGGGACATCGGCGTCACGACCATGAAGATGATCAGCAGCACCAGCACCACGTCGACCAACGGCGTGACGTTGATGTCCGCCTTCACTCCGCCCCTGCCTCCCACGGCCATTCCCATGCACAGCCTCCCAGCGAGTCGGACACCATGGGACCACGGGCCGGGGAAGGCGTTGGCCTTGGGCAGTCGGTGGTTCGGTCATGGTTCAGTCACGCAGGCCGGGCGTACGCCCCTGGACGCTCCAACCCTTGAGGCATTGTCAGGGGGATGTGGCCTGTTATCACCCGGGGACGTTCGCACCCGGGAGGCACCCGCACATGGCCATCGCCACCATCAGCCCCACCACGGGCAAGACGCTGCGCACCTTCGAGGTGCTCTCCTCCGAAGAGCTGGAGCGCAAGCTGCAACGGGCCGCGGACACGTTCCGCTCCTACCGCGAGACATCCTTCGCCGACCGCGCCCGCTGGATGCGCCGCGCCGCGGAGATCCTCGAGGTCGAGGCCGGCCGCTTCGGCCGCATGATGACGGAGGAGATGGGCAAACCCCTGGAGGCCGCCAAGGCGGAGTCCATCAAGAGCGCCACCGCGTGCCGCTACTACGTCACCCGCGCGGAGAAGCTCCTGCGCGACTCGCCCATCGACGTGGATGGCGACACCGCCTTCGTGCGCTACCAGCCCCTGGGCCCTGTCCTCGCCATCATGCCGTGGAACTTCCCCTTCTGGCAGGTCGTGCGCTTCGCCGCCCCCGCGCTCATGGCCGGCAACGTGGGCCTCCTCAAACACGCCAGCAACGTGCCTCAGTGCGCCATCGCCCTGGAGGAGATCTTCCGCACCGCCGGCTTCCCCGAAGGCGCCTTCCAATCCCTGTTCATCGAAACGTCGGAGGTGAACCGCGTCATCGAGGATCCGCGCGTGAAGGCCGTCACCCTCACCGGCAGCGAGGGCGCCGGCCGCGCTGTCGGCGCCGCCGCGGGCCGGGCCATCAAGAAGGTCGTCCTGGAGCTGGGCGGCAGCGACCCGTTCATCGTCATGCCCAGCGCGGACCTGGACAAGGCCGTGCACACCGCCGTGTCCGCGCGCCTCATCAACAACGGCCAGTCCTGCATCGCCGCCAAGCGCTTCATCGTCGCCGAACCCATTGCCCAGGAGTTCGAACGCCGCTTCGTGGAGCGCATGAAGACCATGGTGGTCGGCGACCCCATGGACCCCAAGACGGACGTGGGACCGCTCGCCACGCCGGGCATCCTCGAAGGTCTGCACGCCCAGGTGCAGGAGAGCGTGAAGGCCGGCACCCGGCTCCTCCTGGGCGGCAAGCCCCAGGGCGGCCCCGGCAACTTCTACCCGCCCACCGTCCTGGCGGATCCGCCGCCAAAGGCCCCCGCCTTCCATGACGAGCTCTTCGGCCCCGTGGCCACGCTGCTGCGCGCCCGTGACCTGGAGCACGCCATCGAGCTGGCCAACGCGACGCCCTTCGGCCTGGGCGCGAGCGTGTGGACGCAGGACGCGAACGAGCAGCGCCGGCTCATCGACGGCATCGAGGCCGGCATGGTGTTCGTCAACGCGCTCGTCGCGTCCGACGCGCGCCTGCCCTTCGGCGGCGTGAAGCACTCCGGTCACGGCCGCGAGCTGGCCGACCTGGGCATCCGCGAGTTCGTCAACGCGAAGACCGTCCGCATCACCGGCGCGTCCGGCGCACCGCCGCCGTCGAAGCACGCGGGCGAATAGCCCCGCCCTTCAGCGCGTGCGCACCCGGCCATCCATGGGCGCGCCGTGCACCTCTTCCAGCGCGGACGTCACGGCGTCCACCTCCGCGCCCAGCTGCTCCACGCTGTGGCGCAGGCCCGCGCCGGCCACGTCCGCGTCCGCGGCGTCCGCCGAGCGCACCCGCAGCACCTGGGCGTAGAGGTTCTCCAGCGTGTACGCCAGCCGCGTGAACTCGGCCTCCAGCCGGTCCGCCGCCTTGGTCAGCTCCGCGCGCTGGCGCACCTGCTCATCCAGCACCTGCAACGCCGCGCGCAGCCGGTCGCGCACCACCACGTCCTCTTCCGCGGCCCAGCGCGTCTCCAGCTTCTTGCGCTCGTCCGCCAGCCGCTGCACGTCCTCCGGCGGCGCCACCGTGCGCAGCTCGCGCTCCCGGCGGACGAGCTCGTGGCAGCTCTTGCGCAGGTCCTGCACGGTGCGCTCCGGCGAGCGCACCATCTCCTGCAACACGCCCTTCCCCGCGCGCAGCTCCGCCAGCAGCTTCTCGCAGACGGCATCCACGCGCGTCAGGCGCGGATCCACCGGCGCCTCCGGCACCTTCGCCTGGGGCAGCACCGGCGCGGACGGCTCCTCCACGCGCGTCAGCAGCGGGTTGTTGGCCGGGCGCAGGTGCTTCGCCGCGCCCTTGAAGAACCCGAGCGCCACGAACACGAGCCACCAGTACTGGTGCGGCAGCCGCACCACCGTGACCACGCACGCCAGCGCGACAATGAGCTGCCCCACGCCCACCAGCGGGTTGCGCGAGGCCTCCTCCCGCGCTGCCTTCTCCGCGCGCTTCGCGTCCCGGTGCGCCTGCTGCTGGGAGATGTACGCGTCTCGCTTGGACTGCCGCTCCGCGCGGCGCAGGGCGTCCTTCGACTCGCGCTCCCACTGCTTCTCCCACCGCTGGCGCTCCCGCTCCGCGCCGCGCTCCCACTCCCGTTCCCAGCGGTCGCGCTCCTTCTCGGTGGGCAGGCGGCCCATCCGGCGCACCCACCCCTCCAGGGCCGCGTCCTTGCG